>JAIELM010000144.1 GCA_019752975.1 Undibacterium sp.
TCCAAACAGCAGTGAAAGACTGTACAAGACAGGTGACCTCGCACGTTATTTATCCGATGGCAATTTAGAATATTTAGGACGCATCGATCATCAAGTTAAGCTACGTGGTTTTAGAATTGAGTTGGGCGAAATAGAAAATGCCCTGAACACTCATCCGCAAATCAATGATGCGGTGGTGTTGATTCGCGAAGCGAGTACGGGCGATAAACGATTGGTCGCCTATTTGGTCAGGGCTAAGGCACATACTGTGGAGCACGATCTTGACGGGGAGGTAGATCAAGAGAGTTTGAATACAACGCTATTCGCTTCACTTCGGCAACATTTAGGGCAGACTTTACCCGAATACATGCTGCCTACTAGCTACGTGTTCCTCGATAAATTACCGCTCACACCTAACGGTAAAGTTGATCGTAGAGCTTTGCCAGAACCGGATTTTTCGGCCACACAAAATAACTATGTCGCACCCTCGACTGAAACTGAAAAGCTAGTCTGTGACATTTGGCAAGATGTTTTGGGCCTGGAACGCGTGGGTAGCCTAGACAATTTCTTCCAATTAGGCGGTCATTCACTCTTGGTTATGCAAGTGATTTCGCGCCTGCAAAGATTGGGTTTGTCGGTCACCGCAGCTCAGGTATTTAGTGCGCAAAGCGTGCGTGACTTAGCATTGATTATCGATACAAATGCGGGGATGCAAATCCCTGTCTTTACTGCGCCAGCGAATCTCATCCCTAAAGATTGTGAGGACATTACACCAGAAATGTTGCCGCTGATTCGCCTTTCTACTGATGAAATTGCACTCATTACCCAGCAAATTTCGGGTGGTGTCGCCAATATTCAAGATATTTATCCTCTTGCTCCTATGCAGGAAAATGCCTTGTTCTTGCATATGTTGAGCGAAAAGAGCGATCCTTCTATCATGCCTTCGCTATTTCAAATCAGTGGAAAAGCGCAGCTAAAATTATTCCTTGACGCTCTGCAATTTGTCATCGATAGACACGATATTTTGCGAACGGCAGTGTTGTGGCAAGGACTCTCGATTCCCGCACAAGTGGTTTGTCGTAAGTTGAGCTTACCCGTCACTTGGCATCACTTTGCAACGGAGACAGAGAGTTTGTCGTCGATGCGTGGGCTATGTACTGCGGCAGAACAACGGATGGAGCTCACTAGCGCACCGCTGCTGAAAGTGATGATTGGCCAAGATGCAGAATCTGAGAAAAACTTTGTGTTTTTGCAGCTGCATCACATCATCATGGATAACGAAGCCTTCGGATTGTTATTTGCTGAAATCGCCATGGTTTGCGCCGGCACTTTGGAGCTGCTCCCTGAGCCAGCACCGTTCCGAGATTTTGTTGCACATGCTTTGCACCAAGCGCAACACAATGACGCGGAACGCTTCTTCTCAGCTATGTTGAGCGATATTGAGGAGACCACAGCGCCGTTTAATCTATTGGAGACTCAAGCTGAAGGTGGCCTTATGGCTGAAGCGAAGGGGTCTGTTGCTGATGATGTTGCACTCAAAATGCGACGTGTAGCTCAACGCTTGGGAGTGGGGCCAGCAAGCTTATTTCATGCCGCCTGGGCCGTGGTTTTGTCCGCGTGTAGTGGGCGCGAAGATGTGGTGTTTGGTACTTTGATGTCTGGACGTATGCAGGGTACTGTGGGAGCGGCGAATATTCTTGGCCCCATGATTAATCTCCTTCCTATGCGTATCAACTTGGAGGCGATTAACCTTAAGCAATTAGTGCGACAAACCAATCAAGCACTGATCGATTTGCTGCCTTATGAGCAGGCTTCATTAGCGGTGGCACAGCGCTGCTCAGGTTTGCCCGAAGGAGCGCCGCTATTCACAGCGATGATTAATTATCGCCATGCCATAACGACAGATACGACAGACAATCAGTCGCCGATTGCGAATATCGATATCGAGCTATTGCACGGTCAAGTGCGTACCAATTATTCCTTGTTCCTGACCGTGGCTGAACAACCCGATGGTTTCGACATCGAGGTGCAAATCAATTCGGCTATCGACCCGCAGCGTGTGCTCGCTTACATGCAAACTGCTGTGGTGCAGTTGCTTAACTTGTTGGAGGATAAGCCGGAAACACCGGTGTCCAGCATGTCGATTTTGCCGGATTCAGAACGCCTACAAATGCTAGTGGAATGGAATGATACACAAACGGATTATCCGCGTGAATCGTGCATCCATGAGTTGTTTGAAGCACAGGTGTTGGCGAATCCTAAAGCACAGGCTGTCGTTTTTGAGGGAGGTGAACTCACCTACGAACAACTCAATCATCAAGCCAATCAATTAGCCCATTACCTAGTTCATGAACGAGCAATCAAACCGGATACTTTGGTCGGTGTTTGTTTAGAGCGCTCACCTGATATGCTGGTTGCTGTGCTAGCTATTCTTAAAGCCGGTGGCGCTTATCTGCCCTTAGATCCTAGTTATCCTAGCTCTCGTTTGGCGATGATGTTGGATGACGCTGGAGTGACGACGGTGATTACCCGCAGTGAGATGGTGACGAAAACCCCAATTAGTGCGGTACAGGCATTATGTTTGGACGCGACACTTGTACGGCAGGTCTTGTCGACTCAAGCTAAGAGCAATATTGCGATACAGACTTTGGGGCTGACATCCGGTCATCTCGCTTATGTGATTTACACGTCTGGATCAACCGGTGTACCTAAGGGAACTTTACTCCGCCATACTGGCCTAGTTAACTTAGCGCTCGCTCAGGGAAAAGGTTTTGGTATTGAGAATACCAGTCGGGTTTTGCAATTTGCTTCACTGGCATTTGATGCCGCTGCCTCGGAAATATTTACTGCGCTGTCTTTCGGTGCAGCGATTGTTTTACTTTCGGCTGATACCTCCAAGTCGCCAGAAGCGCTCTCTGATATCGTAGAGCGACAACAAGTCACTCATGCGACTTTGCCGCCGGTTTTATTACCACTTTTGAAAATCGCGCATTGGCAAACCTTGACCACCTTGGTAGTGGCTGGCGAAGCCTGTTCCAAACACATGGCCGATGTGTGGTCGCAAGGCCGTCGCTTTATTAACGCCTACGGCCCGTCCGAAGCGACGGTGTGCGCGACTATGGGTATTTATCAGACGGGACAAGCACATCTGCATATCGGTACGCCTTTGCAAAATGTGCAGGCCTATGTTATGAAGCAGAGCTCAACGTCAGTTAACTTGGCACCTATAGGCACTGTGGGCGAGTTGTACGTCGGCGGCGTTGGATTGGCGCGTGCGTACTTGAATCGTCCCGAGCTGACAGCGGAAAAATTTGTCGTTAATCCCTATTACGATCAAGCTAATCCTAATAGTAGTCAGCATCTCTATAAAACCGGTGACTTGGTGCGTTATATTGATGATGGCAAACTTGAGTTTTTAGGACGTATCGATCATCAAGTGAAGATCCGTGGTTTTAGAATAGAACTCGGTGAAATCGAAAATACGCTCAATGCCCATGCACAAGTGAAGGGCGCTTGTGTGATCGCCAAGCGCGCAGGTGATGGCGAACAAAGACTGATCGCTTATGTGGTTCGTGATCTAGCTCATTTAGCTGATTTAGCTGATCTAGCTCATTTAGATCAGGTAGTCGATGGAAGCGAATATGATGCTGAGTTGATAGAAATCTTACGCCTGCATTTGAGTGATACATTACCCGATTACATGGTACCTGCGGCCTTCGTGCTGCTGGAAAATTTACCGCTCACCGCGAATGGAAAAATTGATCGTCAGGCCTTACCGGAACCTGATATGTCAACTCACACCGTCACTTATGTGGCGCCACGCACAGCCACTGAACAGGGTCTATGTGCGCTGTGGCAGGAGGTGTTAGGCCTAGAACGTGTGGGTGTTCATGATAACTTCTTCCAGCTTGGCGGACACTCTTTGACTGCTACGCGTCTACTGGCACGGATTAATCAAAATTTTCAGATTAGCCTTGCTTTAAAAACGCTGTTTGTCGCAAAAACGGTAGAGATGTTGGCACGCGCGGTGCTGCAAATGGAAGTGGATCGTGAGCGCCCAGCTTTAGTGAAAATCGAGCGTGGTCAAGATGCTGTCCTTTCATTCGCGCAACAACGCCTATGGTTATTGGATCAAATCGATGGTGGCAGTGTTCACTATAATTTACCCGGTGCTTTCAAGTTAATTGGAAGCCTTGATTATGAGGCCGTGAATCGCGCCTTTAATAGTATATTGGAGCGGCATGAAAGCCTGCGCACACGTTTTAGCGTAGACGAATCGGGAAGCGCGAGGCAGGTGATTGTGCCAGCCCAGTTTGCCGAAGTGCCAGTGGTCGATCTGGAGCATTTTGCCGTCGGTGAACAGCAGGTACAAGTTCTGCAATGCATGACCGAAGAGATTTCTCTCGCTTTTAATTTAAGTACCGATTTGATGTTGCGCGCCCAATTGATCAAGCTGGCACCAGATCAGCATATCGCACTGTTTACTATGCATCATATTGCTTCAGATGGCTGGTCTATGGCGATCTTGGTCAATGAATTTGGCATTCTCTATCGTGCCTATAGTCAGGGACAAGCAAATCCACTACCGCCTTTGGAAATTCAATATGCTGACTATTCCCATTGGCAACGTCAGTGGTTGCAGGGTGAAGTTTTGGAGCAGCAATTAGCCTATTGGACTGAGCAGCTTGACGATTTGCCCGTGGCTCACAGTCTGTCGCTAGACTATCCTCGTCCGCAATTGCAAAGCTTTAGTGGCGCGCGTATCGTGTCGCAGATATCGACCTTGACGAGCGAGCGTTTAAGCGCATTGTGCCGGCGTCAAGGCGCTACTGTCTTTATGGGCTTACACGCTGCCTTCGCGGTTCTTTTATCGCGTTATAGCAATGAGACCGATATCGTGCTTGGCAGCCCGATCGCGAATCGGGAACAAGCTGAAGTCGCGTCCTTGATTGGATTCTTCGTCAATACTTTAGTGTTACGGAGCGACCTCTCCAACAACCCTAGCTTCAGCGCCTTATTAGAGCAAAGCAAAGCCACGCTGTTGGATGCTTATGCACATCAACAAGTGCCGTTCGAACAAATAGTAGAGCGATTGCAGCCACAGCGAAGTATGAGTCATAGTCCCTTATTTCAGATTATGTTGGTTCTGCAAAATAACGAAACCGCGACACTGACTTTACCCGGTTTAAGTTTGAGTCCGCTGGAGATGGAAAGCACGGTCGCTAAGTTTGACCTAACGCTGAATATTACCGAGAACGAGCAAGGACTGATGCTCGGTTGGGAATATAACATCGACTTGTTCGAGGCTAGCACAATACAGCGCATGGCAGAACATTTCGACTACCTCCTGATTGGATTGCTGCAAGCACCAGAACAAAGTGTGTTCAGCATCAAGATGCAAAGTGATGCAGAAACGCAGAAGATACTAAAAGAATGGAATGATAACGAGGTAGATTATCCGCGCGATCTATGTATTCATGAATTGTTCGAGCAACAGGCTAGTCTAAATCCCAGCGGCATCGCATTGGTATTCGAGGATCAGCAATTGAGTTATGCCGAATTGAACGCCCAAGCGAATCAGTTGGCGCATTATCTGGTACTTGAAAAACAAGTACTACCCGATAGCCTCGTGGCGATTTTTGTCGATAAATCTTTAGAGATGGTAATCGGCATACTGGCCATTTTGAAAGCCGGTGCGGCCTATGTGCCATTGGATCCAGTGCACCCTGACGAGCGGATCAAGTACATGCTCAGCGATGCCCAACCGGTATTCCTGTTGACGCAAGCGCACCTAGTCGAGAGATTAAAAGGACATCATATCGCCACACTTTGCCTT
>JAIELM010000061.1 GCA_019752975.1 Undibacterium sp.
TTAAACGCTTTACTGAGACCACGGTATTCTTAGGATCCTTGGTTTGTTCGGCCTGTGCCTTGTAACCGATGTGAGCATGACCATTGGCGAGATAACGCACTACCGAGGGCAAAAGTGAGCGACCTTCTTCATCGTTCAAGACTTCAGGAATGCTATTTCTGACCGTTGCGACCAAGGAATTGGTCGTGCCTAAATCGATCCCGACCGCCAAACGATGTTGATGTGGGGCGGTGGACATGCCCGGTTCTGAAATTTGTAGTAAGGCCATAGCGTATTTTCTCTAATCGTCCAATGCGGCGATATCCGCCAAAAATTTTTCTAAAAACAGACAGCCACGTAACTGCTGCGCCGCCGCATGAAAATCACCAATCTCAATGGCGATCCCGGCGTTTGCTAGATCGGTTTTTAAGTCGTGTCGTAATTCTTTTTCTAATCGCAGCATGCTGGCATGGTCGCTACTATGTCTCGCGTCATCAAACGCTTCCCGCCACTCCATTTGCTGCATCAGAAAAGCTGCTGGCATGCTGGTGTTGGATTCGGTTTGCAAGTCTACGCCATTCAGTGCGCACAAATAAATGGCGCGTTTCAGCGGATCTTTCAGGGTCTGATACGCTTCATTGGCTTGTGTTGCCCACTGCATCGCAATACGTTTTTCTATATCGCTAGCGTGTACAAATTTGTCTGGATGGACTGTAGATTGCACTTCGCGGTAAGCGTTGTCGAGTTCGGTTCTATCCAACTCAAATGAGTTGTTTAACTGGAATAGGGCGAAATGATTTTGCATGATGGTGGTCGTGGAACTGAGCACGGTAAGGGTGGTACTTGGTTTCATGTCCGGTCTTCTTTAAAGCATGGGTAACGGACTAAAGTGGAGTCACTTGATACTGATCGACACTGAGACACCTGGTCTGGACCAGTAAAGCAGGTATAAGCTGGCTTGATCCCTTGCCTATCACTATCGCTCAATTAAATCCTAAAACTCTCACCACAACCACATTCGTCTTTTACGTTGGGGTTGTAGAACTTAAAACCCTCGTTTAAACCTTCCCTAGCAAAATCTAATTCTGTGCCATCGATGTAAGGAAGGCTCTTTGGATCGACAAAAACTTTGACGCCGTGCGATTCAAAAACTTGATCGCCATTGCCAGTTTCGTCTACATATTCCAATTTGTAAGCCATGCCTGAGCATCCGGTAGTACGTACACCAAAGCGTAAGCCTATGCCTTTGCCACGACGCTCCATGTATCGGGTCACATGTTTTGCTGCTTTTTCTGTCAGGGTAATTGCCATGATATTTCCAATGCTACAAAACCTCTCAACAAAGAGGTACAGGGTTAGGACTTACAAGTACTACCTTCAGCTCTGCGTCTAGCTGGCGCAATTTTGCCTAAGTCCTAAGGGTTAAGTAAAGCGACAAAAATAAACTAAAAATTTAGTAATTATTCAGCCCTCTATGACGAAGTTTAAATTTCAAAGTACTCCACCCTATTTTATGTCATTCACTAAGGTTTAATCGGGAATCCAGTGGCGTACGTTGTTGAACAAAAGTCGCTGGATTCCCGCTAAAAACATGCGGGAAAGACGGCTTACATAGGGGTGGCTGAATAATTTTAAAATTTATATGATTGTCGCTACTGTCTCCGTGCTCAGTGATCTTGTCTAAGTTTTAAACTCTAAGTGAGGCGGGTTAGGCGTTCGTAGCGTGCTTAGTTTTGTAATCTAAAACTGCCGCTTTAATCGCATCTTCTGCCAAAATAGAGCAGTGAATTTTGACTGGTGGTAAAGCCAATTCTTCTGCGATTTGAGTGTTCTTGATGGCGAGTGCTTGGTCCAAAGTTTTTCCCTTGACCCATTCAGTTACCAAAGAAGAAGATGCAATCGCCGAGCCACAGCCATAGGTCTTGAACTTCGCGTCTTGTATCGTGCCATCGGGGCCGACTTTGATTTGTAATTTCATGACGTCGCCACAAGCGGGCGCACCGACCATGCCAGTACCTACCGTGTCATCGCCTTTTTCGAAGGCGCCAACGTTACGTGGATTTTCGTAGTGATCCAACACTTTTTCTGAATATGCCATGATGAAATTCCTTAAAAATTAATGAGCGGCCCATTGAATTGTTGAGATGTCTATGCCGTCTTTATACATGTCCCAAAGTGGCGACAGTTCGCGTAATTTTTCGACTTTGGTCTTCAATAAGTTGATCGTAAAATCAATATCTTCTTCGGTGGTAAAGCGGCCGATGGTAAAGCGTATTGAGCTATGTGCCAGTTCGTCGCTACGACCTAAAGCACGTAAAACATAAGACGGTTCTAAGCTGGCAGATGTACATGCAGAACCAGAAGAAACCGCGATGTCTTTAATCGCCATGATCAAGGATTCGCCTTCGACATAATTGAAACTAACGTTCAAATTATGCGGAACACGATGATCCATATCGCCATTGACATAGGTTTCTTCAATCTCTTGCAAGCCGCGTGCGAGGCGATCACGCATGCTGCGTACATGGGCTAATTCACTGGCCATTTCTTCTTTAGCGATGCGGAAGGCTTCGCCCATGCCAGCGATTTGATGTGGTGGAAGTGTACCTGAACGCAGACCACGTTCATGTCCGCCACCATGCATTTGCGCTTCTAATCTGACGCGCGGTTTGCGACGAATATACAAAGCACCGACGCCTTTAGGGCCATAGGATTTATGCGCCGAAAAGGAGACTAAATCTACCTTAGTTTTTTCTAAATCGATTTCAACTTTGCCGGTGGCTTGTGCCGCGTCCGAGTGAAAAATAATTCCTTTTTCACGACATAACTCGCCGATTTCAGCGATCGGTTGGATGACGCCGATCTCATTGTTGACCCACATTACCGAGACCAAGATCGTATCAGGGCGTATCGCTGCGGCCAACTGTTCTACGGTGATTAAACCATTGTCTTGTGGTTGCAAATAAGTCGCATCAAAACCCTGACGCTCTAATTCGCGTACCGTATCCAATACTGCCTTGTGCTCGGTCTTGACAGTGATGATATGTTTGCCCTTCGCTTTGTAAAAATTTGCTGCGCCCTTTAAAGCCAGATTATTACTTTCCGTTGCGCCTGAAGTCCAAATGATTTCGCGTTGATCGGCATTCACCAAGGCTGCCACATGCGCGCGCGCCTCTTCTACTGCGGCTTCCGCGTCCCAGCCATACATGTGACTGCGTGAAGCGGGATTGCCGAATTGCGCACGCAAAAACGGGATCATTTTTTCCGCCACACGAGGATCGACAGGAGTGGTCGCAGAATAATCCATGTAGATAGGAAAATGCGGCGCATGGAGCGTATCGATCAAACTTTGGGTAAGTGGACGACTATTGATGTTGCTGTTAGTGCTAGTTGCGGCGGGATTCATTCAAAACTCCAAATTTTTAAAAATAGTTCAGACACTGCCAGTTCGTGCAGCACGTTCAGTTTGCGTATGGTGAACGATGACAACGGCGTTATCGCTGCATTTTTGTTTTTCAAGCTGTTGATCTACCAAGTCTTGCAATGAGACTGAGTCAAGAAAACTCAACATTTTTTCATTCAGGTTGGCCCATAGATTGTGCGTCATACATTGGGTGCCACTGCCATGTTCATTCCCTTGGCAATTGCCTTTGCTGCCACATTGAGTAGCATCTAAAGGCTCATCTACCGCGATAATAATATCGGCCACCGTGACCTTTTGCGCAGGTCTTGCCAGATTGTAGCCACCACCAGGGCCGCGTACCGATTCCACGATGTCTTGACGACGTAATTTACTGAACAATTGCTCCAAATAAGACAGGGAAATGTCCTGACGCTGGCTAATGCCCGCAAGCGTCACAGGCTCCCCAACTTGCTGCATAGCAAGATCGAGCATCGCAGTGACCGCAAAACGACCTTTAGTGGTGAGGCGCATGTGAGTTATTTGCTAAAGTTGAGTGATTAGCTCAAGTATAGCAAACTTGAGTGATTTTGTCAGGTATCTCAAATTTTGCTGGCGTTTTGGCTGAAGCCCTGCTTTACGCATTCACAATAGCGCCTAAATTGTCATGCCCACCAGCACCAAATAATTGTTCTTTCATTGTCGCCAATTGATCGCGTACTTTCGCCGCTTGCTCAAATTCGAGATTTTTCGCATGGTCGAGCATTTGTTTTTCTAGTCGCTTAATTTCACGGCTGATTTGTTTTTCACTCATCAGTTCGTATTTAGCCTGTTCTTGTGCAACTTTTAAGTCCTCGCGCGCATCGTCAACGTTGTAGACACCATCAATGATGTCTTTAATTCGCTTCACGATACCTGTCGGTGTGATGTTGTTGGCGGTATTAAAGGCGAGTTGCTTATTGCGTCTGCGTTCGGTCTCATCGATCGCTCTGCGCATCGAGTCGGTCATCTTGTCCGCGTACAAAATGGCGGTTCCATTGAGATTGCGGGCGGCACGGCCTATGGTTTGAATCAGGCTACGCTCTGACCGTAAAAAGCCCTCTTTGTCCGCATCTAAAATCGCTACTAAAGAGACCTCAGGTAAATCCAAACCTTCGCGTAATAGGTTAATTCCTACGAGGACATCAAAAGTACCTAAGCGCAAATCACGCAAAATCTCTACCCGTTCTACCGTATCGATATCACTATGGAGATAGCGCACCTTGACGCCGTTGTCGCTCAAAAATTCTGTCAGTTGTTCCGACATACGCTTGGTGAGAGTGGTGACTAAAACCCGCTCTTTGAGTTTCACTCTTATGTTAATTTGATCCATTAAATCGTCCACTTGCGTCAATGCGGGACGTACCTCGATCCGCGGATCGACCAATCCTGTCGGCCGCACCACTTGCTCGACCACTTGATCGGCATGGGTTTTTTCATATTCCGCAGGCGTGGCGGAGACGAATACGGTTTGCCGCATTTTGCTTTCAAATTCTTCGAACTTCAAAGGGCGATTGTCGAGTGCCGACGGTAGTCGAAAGCCATAATCCACCAAATTGGTTTTTCGCGAACGGTCGCCGTTGTACATGGCATTGAGTTGCCCTGTGAGGACATGCGATTCATCTAAAAACATCAGGGCATCAGCGGGCAAATAATCGACTAAAGTCGGTGGCGGTTCGCCAGGTAAAGCGCCACTCAAATGCCGCGAATAATTTTCAATGCCTTTAGTGAAGCCTATCTCTGTCATCATTTCCAAATCGAAGCGGGTGCGTTGCTCTATACGTTGTTCTTCGATGAGTTTATTTTCCTTACGATAGAATTCTAGGCGTTCGCGAAGCTCTATTTTAATCGTTTCTATGGCTCGTAAAACCGTTTCACGTGGCGTGACATAATGGGATTTAGGATAAACGGTAAAGCGAGCAATTTTTTGTTTAACTCGCCCAGTTAAGGGATCAAATAACTGTAGATTTTCGATTTCATCATCAAACATTTCTAGGCGCACCGCCAGCTCAGCATGTTCAGCGGGAAAAATATCGATGGTATCGCCGCGTACTCGAAAAGTACCGCGTCCGAAATCGATTTCGTTACGGGTGTATTGCATTTGAATGAGGCGTGCAATCACATCGCGTTGACTGACTTTATCCTTGGCACGCAAGATCAAAATCATCTTATGGTATTCATTAGGATTACCAATACCGTAGATCGCTGAGACAGTGGCGACGATGATCACGTCGCGTCTTTCCATCAAGGACTTGGTGCAAGACAGTCGCATTTGTTCAATATGCTCGTTAATTGCCGAATCTTTTTCAATGAAAAGATCGCGCTGCGGAACATAAGCTTCAGGTTGATAATAGTCGTAGTAGCTGACAAAATATT
>JAIELM010000294.1 GCA_019752975.1 Undibacterium sp.
GCCACGGCCTCATTTTTCCAAGTGCCCGTTTGTAATAGGAGAAAATGCAGTAAGATACTAAAACACACAAACAGCGACGAGCGAATCAAGGTCGCCCAGCGTTGGTGATTTGGTACCGTGGATAATAAATCGTTCGTCATAGCGACAGTGTAATCTTTCTCGGGTATTCTTGCGAGCGTGGAGCTAAACTGAGTACGACAATTTGAGGGGAATTCTGATGCAAAATCCGTTTGAGAATTTAGCTGGTATGAGTGGTATGAACGATCCCTTAGGTTTTGTAAAAAAACTTTGGGGCGACATGCAATTGCCCGGTATGGTGACACCTACTTTGTCGGTTGATGATTTGGATAAGCAAATTAAAGATTTGAAAACAGTGGAAACTTGGTTGAATGTAAACATGAATATGCTGCGCGGTAGCATACAGGCTTTAGAAGTGCAAAGAGCCACCATCGCGGCGCTTAAAACTATGGGTGAAAGCTTTGCTCAAGCCAGCATGCCAAAGCCGGCTAATACGGCCAGTACAGCCAGTACAGCTCAAGCACCCAAGCCATCTCACGCTACTGATACGGCTAGCCCTGAGCCAGAGTCAACAATTGAGGAGCAAAGCGCATCGCCTAACCCCGCGGCGTGGTGGACGCTATTGCAAGATCAATTTAAACAGGCCTTAGGGAGCGCGATGGCCGAGCCGATTAAGGTAAAGCCAGAAGCAGAGAGCAAGCCAGCTAAGGCGGCTGCTAGACCGGTACCAAAAACTAAGCCAGCAGCTAAGCCAGTCGCCAAGTCAGTAGTCAAAAAAACCGCGACTGGCCCGACTAAAGCCGCTAGCCGAAAAGCGCTGTAGCGCTTAATTGCTCAGTGCTTTTTCTATCTCAGTCACCAAGTCCTTGTCTTCGGGTGTGGTGACGCTGCCGTAAGCTTTAAGGACTTTACCCTTGCGATCGATGAGGTACTTGTAAAAGTTCCATTTTGGGGTAGTCCCCGTGGCCTTGATGAGTTGTGCGTAGAAGGGACTGACATCATCGCCTTTGACCGATGTCTTGGCGAACATGGGGAATTTTACTCCATAGGTGTTATAGCAAAAATCGGCAATTTCTTTGCTTGTGCCAGGTTCTTGTTGACCAAATTGGTTAGAGGGAAAGCCGAGCACGACCAGGCCGCGCTCTTGGTATTTGGCATAGAGCGCTTCTAGTCCTTGATATTGCTTGGTAAAGCCACAGAAGCTGGCGGTATTAACCACTAAAGCAACTTTGCCCTGATATTGGCACAAGTTCTGTGGTGTATCGTCTTGTAGGCGATTGACCGTGTGTTTTAGGATTTCAGGGCATGCAGCGGTTTGTGCGCTGGCCTTGTTGGTGATGGCAAATGACCCCATCAATAGGCTAGCAAAAAGTAGGGCTTTAATCATGATAATCGCTCCTTAAGGAAGAGAGTCATCTTAACCTAAATTTGCGCAAACGTGCGACACGCGTTACAGTGTGCGCGTTTAGAACTCGACCAAATACCATGACCCACTTTGAAGATAAAATTTGCGATTCAGCCAAGCTCCAAATCAGGCTAGCACAATTACCGCGTCCTATCGTTTTTACCAACGGCGTATTTGATCTTTTGCATCGTGGTCATGTGACTTATTTGGCTCAGGCGAGAGCGATGGGCGCGAGCTTGGTGGTGGCGGTGAATACGGATGCCTCGGTCAGGCGTTTAGGCAAAGGCGCGGATCGCCCTATCAACCTGTGTGAAGACAGGATGGCGGTATTGGCGGCGCTCGCTTCGGTCGATATGGTAATCGCGTTTGAGCAAGATACCGCCTTAGAAGCGGTCAGCTTGGTGCATCCTGATTATTATGTCAAAGGCGGCGATTACGATATGTCGGCGATACCTGAGGGACAGGCGGTTATCGCCTATGGCGGCAAAGTTGCGGCAATTCATTTTGAACACGATAGATCCACTACTAAAACCGTTGCTAAATTGCGTGCTCAGGAATAACTTGGTACAAGCCATACAAAGCGTGCGCGCTTGGCGTAGCTTCTGATGATCAAAATTTTTATATATTTTAAGGGAATGAAGATGAGTAAATTTTACACCTTAGCATTGCTCACACTGCTCGGCGCCTGTAGCGGAAATACACCGCCTCCTAAGGAGGAGCTACCCTTGGCAGCCCCGTCAGCAAGTAGCAAAGCGTCGACCGTGGATACTTCTAAACCCGAGGCCAGTACCGAAGCACCTGCTACACTTAAAATTGCGGAAGACCAACGTAAGCAATTAGAACTGGCCAAGCAAGTAGAGGGTAAAATGCAAGAGAACGCCGAAGCGCAGAAAAAAGCACTTGAGGCGGCAACGGGTAAATAGTCAGGGGATTTCCCGTTTCTAACTCCAGGCTACATTGCCGAGTCAGCTCCTTGGGATTTTTATAAGTGGTAGAACAAGCGGTAAATGCAGGTGCAATCTGTGCCGTTCGGTTTCAAGAAAGTGGGGTGATCTCAACCACCCCACTCAGGTGCTGTAACAAATTCTCAGCGTCTGCAATACCTCAGTAGTTAAAGCATGCGTGCAGGTAATAAACGACCCTCTACTGCACCGAAACCCACTCGCGCCGCGCCCGCTTTTTGCGCCCAACCGCGCATCACGATCGTGTCGCCATCTTCGATAAAAATACGTTGTTCACCATTGCTCAGCAATAGGGGTTTTTTACCACCTTCGGTTAACTCTAAAAGCGAACCAGCTTCTTCCGGCAAAGGTCCCGATTGCGTGCCCGAGCCTAGGAAATCTCCTGCGCGTAGATTGCAACCATTGACCGTATGATGGGTCACTAATTGCGAAACCGTCCAATACGAATGGCTGAAATTCGAGAGGGACAGACGTTCAGCTGGGGTACCTGCTTGGCGCATTTTTTCGGTTTGAATTAAGACTTCAATCTCGATATCAAATGCGCCGGTGCTGCGCAAATCTTCCGCTTCTAAATAAGGCAAAGGTTGTGGATCGGCAGCGTCGCGGTTCCATGCTTTACGATAGGGTGCCAAGGCTTCAAGCGTGATCACCCACGGTGAGATGGTTGAGGCAAAATTTTTCGCTAAGAAAGGCCCTAAAGGTTGGTACTCCCAAGCTTGAACATCGCGTGCCGACCAGTCATTTAATAAACATAAACCAAACACATGTTGCTCAGCTTGTTTGATGTCTATCGTCTCGCCTAGCGCATTACCTTGACCGACAAAGATACCAATCTCAGCTTCATAGTCCATCCGTTTGGCTGGGCCAAACTGAGGGCTAGTTGCGGTTGGTGGCATCGTTTGTCCGATAGGGCGACGAAACTCTTGACCAGATACCCCGATAGACGAAGAGCGACCGTGATAACCAATCGGTACCCATTTGTAGTTAGGTAAAAGTGGATTATCTGGGCGGAATAATTTACCTACTGCAGTAGCATGATGTACCGAGGTGTAGAAGTCGGTGTAATCGCCGATATTGGCTGGTAGTGCATATTCCGCGTCGGCTTGTGGAATCAAAGTGCCCACCAGTTGTCCTTGCGCCGTGGCACCTTCACGCAGCGCTTTGGAGAGGGCTAAACGCAATTGTGAAGATACCGTATTACCCAAGTCCATCAGGGCATTCAAACTGCTGGCGGTCAACGCATGGCTCACGGCTGCGTTGGTGATGTCGGTGAAAATTCCCGCTTGTTTTACGATAGTCAGATCAACGATTTGATCACCAATTGCCACCCCAATGCGAAAAGCTTCATTGCTACCAGCGCGACGAAATACCGCGAAGGGTAAATTTTGAATAGGGAAATCGGTCTCACCAGTATTGGCTGAGACGACCCAGCTTTTTAAGTCTGGATTATGGGTTTCATTGAGTTGCATGCTCATGGAATACTTTCTTGATTAAAATGGAAAAAGCCAAACGCCTATGCGTTTAGCTTTTAAGTCCCCAATTGACATTGAGAAGAAGCTTAGTGGGATTTAACCGAGATTTTCCATTAGGCGCACCTTTGGCGCTTTTGGAGTGCTGACGGCGATTTTGCGGTCATCATCTCAAATCCTAACGGGAAATCTCAGTTTAACAGACATTCTATATGCAAACGCCGGGCTTCATCTAGGGTTTGCTAGGATTAAAATTCTTTTTAATCCCTTGCCAACATTGATAATAATCTTTTTGTAGCAAAGGAGATGCCATCGCAGTACGACTAGGCTTAAATATCGTATTGGTTTCTATCATAAAAGCCATCGTATTATCCACCTTATGTGGTTGGCTAGTGTCGGATGTGCTGGCTTTTTCAAATGTAGGTGCATCTGGGCCGTGACCACTCATGGTGTTGTGCAAGCTCGCACCTCCAGGACGGAAACCGCCTGATTTTGCATCGTATTGGCCATGGATTAAGCCCATAAATTCGCTAGCGATATTGCGATGAAACCAAGGTGGGCGGAAAGTATTTTCAGCGGCTAACCAACGAGGTGGGAAGATCACAAAATCGATGGTGTCAACACCAGGCGTATTGCTCGGCGATTGCAAGACCAAAAAGATAGAAGGATCAGGGTGGTCGTAACTGATGGAACCGATGGTGTTGAAGTGACGTAAATCGTATTTGTAGGGCGCCATATTACCGTGCCAAGCCACCACATCTAAAGGCGAATGGCCGATTTTAGCGCACCATAAATTGCCACTAAATTTGCCGATGAGACTAAAGTCGCCTTCTCTATCTTCATACCATGCACAGGGGGTTAAAAAATCGCGTGGATTGGCTAGACCGTTGGAACCTATCACACCTAAATCTGGCAGTTTTAAAGTCGCGCCAAAATTTTCGCACAAATAACCGCGTGCTTCTCCATCGGGCAAAGTGACTTGAAAGCGTATTCCACGTGGGATTACCGCAACCTCTTGCGGTTCGATATCAATCAGGCCAAGCTCGGTTTTAATATGTAAGCGACCTTGCTGCGGAATGATCAGTAATTCGGCATCGGCATTATAGAAAAATTGATCCACCATATCGCAATTGGCGGCATACATATGCACTGCGCAACCTGTTTGCGCATCAGCAGAACCATTGCCCACCATGGTGGTCCAGCCGGCAATAAAATGGGTGGGTGTGGAAGCAGCAGGTAAAGGCAGCGGATCCCAACGTAATTGATTCGGTGAACTTGGCATGGCGCTAAAATCATTCGTCATATTGCCATTGTCTATTTGCACGAAAGGCTGGTGCATCGCGGCGGGACGAATACGATACATCCAGGTGCGGCGATTAGCATGACGCGGTGCGGTGAACGCTGTGCCAGAAATTTGTTCTGCATATAAGCCGTAGGCGCACTGCTGCGGTGAATTCTGATTTTTGGGCAAGGCATCAGCTAATGCCTCAGTGGCGAACTCATTGGCGAGGCCGCTCATGTATCGTGCGCTGCTATCGTGTTGGGTTGTGGTGTTCATTCTGTGTCAGTCCTACTGATAAGTTGGTGTGCCAAAATGTGTTGAAATGAGTCAAAACGCCCTGATTTTTTTGCCGTCTTTCCCGCATGATTTTAGCGGGAATTCAGCGACTTTTGTTCAGTAACGGACGCCACTGGATGTCAGATTAAAGCCAAGTGAATGACATAAAATAGGGCGGGGTGCTTTGAAATTTCAACTTTGTCATAGAGGGTGGAGCAAATACCTAATTTTTTCCATTAGACGCTAATGTAGTGCATTTTCCTCAATTTTACGATATAAATACAAAAATATAGACCATTCACGAGGTGAATAATGCTAGAGGCTAAAGACATCGATCTTAATTTGTTGGTGGTATTTCATGAGATATTCC
>JAIELM010000438.1 GCA_019752975.1 Undibacterium sp.
AAGGAAATTAATGGTTCCTACGGCCCTCTAAATGACGGGCACTATTTTGGTAACGTCGTCTTTAATATGTATAAGGATTGGCTAGGACTTCGCCCACTCGTTGGCAAACTGAAGATGCGCATTCATTACGGAACCAATTATGAAAATGCGTTTTGGGATGGAACCGCAATGAGTTATGGCGATGGCGGAGCAAACTTCCACTCACTAGTCGGATTGGGTGTCACGGGTCATGAAGTTAGTCACGGCTTCACAGAGCAAAATTCTAAATTGGTCTATTCAGGAATGTCTGGCGGCATTAATGAAGCGTTTTCCGATATGGCAGGTGAGGCAGCGGTTTGGTATATGCGCGGTACGGGAACTTTCCAAGTGGGCGACGACATCAAAAAAGGATCTGGCGCAATTCGTTATATGAATAACCCAGAGTTGGACGGCTATTCGATTGGGCATGCCAGCAAATATACAAGCAGTATGGACGTACATCATTCGAGTGGTGTCTTCAATAAAGCATTCTACTTGTTGGCAACAAAACCGACTTGGTCGGTTCGCAAAGCATTTGAAGTGATGGCCGATGCCAATCGACTTTATTGGCGCGCTGATAGTACCTTCATCGACGGATCATGCGGCGTCGCACAGGCGACTACCAACAGAGGCTACTCAGTGTCTGATGTGGTCTCGGCATTTGATGCGGTTGGTGTGAGGGTGCCAGATTATTGTATTAGTGATGTTCCGCCGCAGTATCCAGCTTTGATCTCTGGTGTCCCTGCGATCGTTTCTACCAATGCTGGCAGTTCAAAGATCTTTACATTTACTTTGCCGACCGATACGCCAGGAGTCAGCTTCAAATTATCTGGTGGCACTGGAAATGGCGACCTCTATGTCAAGCTTGGAACTACACCAACGACCACCAATTACCTAGCAAAATCGACGGGAGCAACGAATACAGAATCGATTGTACTAGCAGGAGCCACGCCGGGGAATTACTATGTCATGGTCAATGGCGTAAGCGCGGTTTCTGGCGCTTCGCTTGTGGCAAACATTCTTCCTTCGAGTATCTTGGTCAGTGGTGTTCCCGTGACAGTGTCATTGGCAACCAACACCTCACAGGTGTACAGCATCGTTGTACCAGCTGGAAAAACGAAGTTGACCTTTAGTTTGTCGGGTGGAACAGGTGATGGCGACCTGTACGCACGCATGTCCACACCACCAACAACAACGAGCTATACGAAGAAATCGAATGGCAGTACCAATGCAGAAACGATTACCTTCACGGCACCAGCAGCCGGAACTTATTATGTGATGGTGAATGCCTATGCGGCGGTCAGTGGTGCAAGTTTGAAGGCGACCATTAATTAGTCGCTGCATTAGCAAAAAAAGAGGGTGGATGACGGCGAGGAAATGCAAGCTTCTCGCCGCAAGTCACTCGCCATTGTCTTTCAGAAGCGTTACTATCGGAGATACGTGATTCCACCAACAAATCATGGGTGCTAGGCACGGAACAATTTAAACGAAGCATGGAATCAAAGTTGAATAGACGAGTCGAGCCAACGGTACGTGGTGGGGATCGGAAATCTGAAGCATACAAGATCAATCGAAGCTGACCCTTTGATTCATCGAGGCTGACCCTTTGATTCTTATTCGATGGGGCGCGAGCCGTGCATATCCTCTTCATCACAATCATCCTCATCGCCGTCTTCAAGCTTGCGTTGAAATTCAAGTTCTTCTCGTTCTTCTATAGTGTGATAGTGTTCCGCCATGTCGGAATCGTCTCGTTGATCTGCCGCACGCTGGCTGCACTTCTTACAATCAGGTTCATAGCAGTCACAAGGTTCATTTGTACTTTTGCTCATTGTATTTCCCTAGAATGGCTGAATTGCCGAATTTTAGATAAGGACAGCACCAAGTTTTTCAAGAGGGGACAATCTATTTTCGCTCCAGCCATGTAGCCCGCTGCCGACCTTTGCGTGGTTTATAAAAAGCGTGCGCGCCTTTTCATTTATAAATAGGAGACATATGTCACTCAGCGCTACCGAAAAAGAATGTTTAGAAATGATGATCTCTACGGGATCTTTGCTTCGAGTTGAAGATTTGCATATCCTATTTGAGGACGCGCTGTCGAGGTGGGAACAATTTCAAGGGAATAGACCATCGACTTGGGTACCTGTTTTGGGTGGGATAAAAATCGCTGGCGAATTTGAAATCCCCGAAGAAGCTGCTTTAATTCTAGATGCGTGTCCACCCGAACGAAGGCAACAAGTTGCGATCGCCTATTTAGCTTGGAACCGTCACGCCTCGACTCGAGAATATGCAAATCCTTATGAGCCTTTGATTTTATTCTTTCATCACGGTGGTACTTGGTCGCGTCCAGAGAATGGCATCCTTGATATTTATGATGAGTTAGGCGGGAAATGTGGCATCCTGACTAGGACAACGACGTAGTGCTGGCGAAAGTTGAAAGGCTCTTGTGTGAAATTTAGGGTGTGGGTTTGCATTGAGAAAGGTAGGACAAGTTTATGAATGTAGAGGCTGTTTTTGATCGCTTGGGTGGCATTTACGCGTTTCATGGTGAAGGTTTCAAACCCCTGAGTGAAACGGAGATTGAGAGCTTGGAAACAAGTCTTGACTGCCGTTTTCCAGATGCGTATCGGCAGTTCTTGTTGAAGTATGGCGCATCCAGTTTTCACGGAACTTCTGACGATGACCCCTTCGTCTATTTTCGTTCCATTACGCCATTGCCCGACTATATTGCCGATGGCGGATTGGCCATATTCGATGCGTTTTTTGGGACGAATAATGACCCAAAGCAGGCGTATAGTTTACTGACGCGGATTGAATTTTATAAGGAGCGTATGCCATTGACGCTTATTCCTATTGGTGATGATGGTGGTGCGGGACTGATCTGCTTGGGCATCGCTGGAAATGACTATGGACAAATATTTTATTGGGATCAGGCAGACGAAGCGCTCAGTGAAGAGGAGTATTTGGAGGACTATGATGAACCACGGCCACCGGAGGCCTTGTATCAAAACCTCTATCTAGTGGCGAGTTCATTTACGAATTTTTTGAAACAGTTGCAGCTATCGGAAAAGAACTAACCGGTGGTTTCTATACTTGGCATTGAAACATCCAAGTCAGTGTCTTGTTGTTTTCGTCGTGTATTGCTGAGGACTAAAATGTATCTAAGGTTTATATCTGCAATGATGTTGATGGGGATTTTATCCTCGTGTCAGCTTGCTATTCCAAGTGCTAGAATGCAAAGCGAAATGAAGCTCCATCGTCATCTTGGAGATTACATTATTTCTAAATTGCGAATCGGCATGTCTGAAAAGGAAGTCGATAGTGTATTTACCGAATTGAAGCCATTGATTATCAGAGAGTATGCCATGCATATTCGATCTGAAAATGATGTGTTTTACCGCTATCGTCATGACTATTTTCCTAGGGACCTGCTAACGAATATCGCGATAGGAAAGCACTTCAAAAGCCTAGAATATTGGACACACTATACAGGCAAAAACATCGGCATCTTGGAACTCTATTTTGATGATGAAACTAAGCAATTGCGTGGATGGGTCAATATGAATGATTACTCACGTGATAAATTCTTACATGAGCGACTGACTTCAAAATTAAAAATAACTCATGAATCGCGTGGTCGAATGACGAGGGCGCAAGTGCTTGAGTTATTAGGCCAACCGACCAGGACAGCGCTACCAGCGAAGCAGGAATCGCGCGAGTTGTACGAGGATCATTTTTGGGAATCGCATTCGTTTGTGCCGCCGACCGCAGAATCGACCAATCAAATGGATGTCTACGAATACGACATGGGCAATGGAAAGAAGCGACACGTGTATGTGGCATACACCCGCGCGAACGATAAATTGCAATTTTTTGGATACGACCACGCATGGGAAGAAGCTGAGCGTTATGCACATGCGCGGGCGAAGTAAAAGTGACGGAGACCATGACATCAAAGGGGCAGATTCTGAGCTATCCCCTCATATTTAAAGCTGAAAGATATGCTGATGAACATCTCGTATGGGAGTGCAAAGCATAGACAGTCAAAGTCAGCAAAGCCAATACTGTAGCGGTGTCAAACAGCGTGCAATGCATATACCGCAGTCAAGCCCGCATTTGATCGAGTAATTTAGGGTTTGGCGGGTTGACGTTTTTGTCTCTTTGATTGTAGCTGTATATTTAATCAGTATATTGAAATATAGCCCGCATCCATGCGACTTGCAAGAAGAAAAACAAATTGTCTTTTTTTTTGATGTTCGGGTATCTTTATAAAATGAAAATTAAATTACGTTAAATGCCTATGAATTACGTCACCACAGTCGACGAGAAGATTGAGCTAATTCGCGAAAGATTCAAGCCGTTGATAGGTGCTGAATTTCTAGGATATGAACTTGCGCAGATGTGGTGCTCGGATGAAAAAGAATGGTCTAATTGGATGGATATTCCTCTTTTTCTGAGTTTTGACGAAAGTACATTGTCTATTTCTTGGGAAAAGTTTGATGATCTGTCTATCGAGAATGGTCGAGTATTACCGTTTTCTCTTGGTGGCTCGACCGTTCGCTGGCTTTGTGAAGGAGTTGGATTGCTTGATTCCATATTGGGCCAGAAAATTCTCGGTGTTTCATTGGCGAAAGGTCAGATGACTCTAGGTAATGCGGATGTCGAGATTTGGACTAGGTTACTTATCGAACTAAATAGTGGCGCGACTTTAGAGATATTTAATGCGTTGGATGAAAATGGTATCGAAGTTCACGCAAACGGATTTAAGCAAACAGCGCGAAAATGCATTTAACAAGACGGTCGGTTGGGAATCGCCAATAACGATTTTTCTATTTATTATTTTCTTGGTGGCGGCGATCCCGGCACCTCTACGTTAGTCACCACAACCTTGGAGTTCTCATGAAAGCTGATACATCAAGTTCCGATTCGCTCGCAACTCTGTTGCTCGTCCCGGCTGGTGCGCTTGCCATCTACGGACTGATCGACAATCTACTGCTCCCTGGTGGCGCTTTTTTGGTCGCGGGTGTGGCCCTTATGCGCTACAGGCGACATAGACTGCTCGGTATCGTCGCTGCAGTCTTCGGCATCGTGTTTTCTTCTGTCGTTTTCTCTTATGGCATCGGCAAGGATATGGCGCTGCGAGACAACGCGCTTAGCAAGCCCAAGGCTTCCGCCCAGTCGGCTTCGCCCAACCTATCATTGCAGCAGACCGCCTTCGGCGTCCGCTCACCTTCACGCTAAATTTTTTATTATCAGCAATCGTAACATTTCGCAGAAAGAACGATTGATCTCCTCAATTGGAGTGGCCGCTGTACTGTTGTTGTGTGGTGCGTTGTCATTGATTTCGATGGCGGACACATGGTTTTGTTTTGGCGTTTTCCTGTTAGTTATATTTGTAGCTCTTGGAATTTTTTTGTTTATTGTGGATCGATCACGATCGGTTCGATCTGGGGCGCCTACGAATACTCAACTTCAGCAAAAAACCGCCAGCGATTATTCGGGGTACTCATGATGATCGCACTTAACTTAACAATCGACACTGCTGTTTGGCGCTGGTTATTTTAACGTTAAACTCAGTATTTCCATTAGGATTTGAGATTAAGGCTCACTATGTCCAAAGGTGTGGATAGAAAAATGAAGAGAACGAGGACAAAAGTGAGGATAGAACAATGAAGAGGACGAGGACAATAGTGAGGAGAGAACAATGAAGACGACGAGGACAATAGTGAGGAGAGAACAATGAAAAAGACGAGG
>JAIELM010000397.1 GCA_019752975.1 Undibacterium sp.
ACTTTGGCGATTTGCAAATTACTAGCGGACGCTAATTTGGATGTGGTGATTTTAGAAGTCGGCTTAGGCGGGCGCCTCGATGCAGTCAATGTGATTGATCCTGATGTGGCCATCGTTACCAGCGTGGATATTGACCACACTGATTATCTCGGCGACACCCGCGAAAAGATTGGCTTTGAAAAAGCAGGTATTTTTCGCAAAAACAAAATCGCCATTTGCAGTGACCCTCAGCCACCTCAGTCTTTGATCGCCCATGCTCATGCCATCGGTGCAGATCTACGCCTCTTTGGACGCGATTTTAATTATAGCGGTGATAAGCAACAGTGGAATTTTGCAGGACGCGAACAGCGACGCAATTCACTAGCGTATCCGAGTTTGCGTGGGGCGAATCAATTGCTCAATGCTTCGGCAGTCTTAGCTGCGCTTGAGGCCTTAAAGCAGCAATTGCCAGTGGGCGCGCAAGAGGTTCGTAGTGGTCTGGTGATGGTTGAGTTGCCAGGACGTTTTCAAGTCTTGCCTGGTCGTCCCTCTGTCGTCTTGGATGTTGCGCATAACCCGCACGCAGCGGCGGCTTTGGCACAAAATTTGGACAATATGGGCTTTCATGCCTATACCTATGCGGTATTTGGTTCTATGCTGGATAAAGACATTCAAGGTGTTATTTCTCACATGAGGAGTAAGGTGGATCATTGGTGTTTGTGTGATTTACCTTTGCCACGAGCGGCTAGTGCCGAACAGTTAAATCAAGTGTTGTTGGAGGCCGATGTAGTAAGTGATTCAGAACATAGCCTGCAAAATTTCACTTCGCCCGAGGCCGCTTACGCCTTTGCGCTCAGCAAAGCGGGGGAAAATGATAGAATAGTGGTCTTCGGTTCGTTTTTGACTGTGGCAGGTGTCATGCGAGCCAGAAAAGCGTAGTCAAAATCCATTTCCAGCTTATCCAGAGCGTTTTATCCGGATGAGTGAAACCAGATAGAACAGAAATTTGCGATGAGCCTAGACACCCTATTTAAGCAAAACAAGCAAAAGCCAAATCGAGCCAGTAATCACGCTAGTGCTGCCGATCTTGATGGTGAAGATAGTGGTGAATTTCGTTCCCATGCAGAAGAAGAGAGTATTGCTGCGGCTGGCGAGAGGATGACTAAGTCCCCTAAGCGTAGTTCTAACGCGCGAAAAGCGACCGATGAAAGTATTGAGCTTCCCGAAAAAAAACGCGCCCGTCGTCGTTTGATCGGCGCAATTGCGTTGGTCTTGGCCGCGGTTATTGGATTGCCGATGTTATTTGATGCGGAACCTAAAGCCACTTTGCCCAAGATAGCCATAGAAATACCCTCTAAAGATTTACCGATTTCTAGTAATCCTAGCACTGGAAGCGAGCTGACGTCTAAACCAAATACCACGGGTCAAACAAATCCCTCTTCCGTTGCAGCGGGAATTGACGCGACTGAACAGGTGGTGAGCGCGAGTGTAGCAAGCACTACAAGCGTAGTAAAATCCCCGGAGTCTGCATCAAAGGCCACGTCCGTAAGCGCAGTCGCGGGGCAGGATAAGGCAGTAGAAAAGACGAAACAAGACGCGTTGAAAAAGCCAGAACTTAAGCCTGACGTTAAGGTTGACACTAAGGTTGACACTAAGCCTGAAACTAAGCCTGAAGGCAAGCTTGATACCAAGCTTGAAGCAGAAAAACAAAGTAAAGAGGAGGCAGCTCGTGCCTTAGCTTTGTTAGAAGGTCGAACCTTGCCGGAAGCGAAATCTAAAAGTGAAGGCGCTGGTTTTGTCGTGCAAGTGGCGGCGTTGAATTCGCCAGTTAAAATTCGTGAGCTACAGGACAAATTAAAAGCCGCCAATGTCGCCTCATATACGCAAAAGGTGATTACTAAAACAGGCGAGGTCAGTCGGATACGTGTGGGTCCTTTTGCGAATAAAGCAGAAGCGGAAAAGGTGCACGCAAAATTGGTGAAGCTTGGCTTGGGTGGCAGCGTTATCCCGCGCTAATAAAAAACGTGAGAAATGATTTGTGACTTTATTTGATTATGTCGTGTTATTTATTCTTGTTTGCTCGGTCGTGATCAGTACGTTGCGCGGCTTGGTGAAAGAGATTTTGTCTCTGATTAGTTGGATTGTTGCCTTAGTGATTGCCAATGCTTTTGGTGCGACGATAGCGGCATGGTTACCTTCCCTCATTCCGGGACAATTGACTCGTATGATCGTCGCTTTTTTAGCGCTATTTATCGTAGTCCGATTGTTGATGGCTTTGCTGATGCGGGCGGTGGATGCGCTAATCAAAGCGAGTGGTTTGAGTTTGGCAGATCGTGGTTTGGGTGGTCTATTTGGCTTTGCACGTGGTTGTGTCATCGTGATGAGTATGGTGTTGGTGTGCGGGATGACCGCCATTCCACAGCAGGCATTTTGGAAGCAGGCGGCGTTAAGTCCTATCGCTGAAACGGCGGTGCAAACTGTGATGCCGTTGCTGCCGGGATCGGTTACTGATCATGTGAAGTTTTAGGGCGTACGCAAAACGGCTCCACCGTCATTATGCCCACTAGTCGTGCAGTAGCATGCTCGATGTGGATGGACTGAAGTTGGGATCATTTTGTGTAAGCCCTCGGTATAATTATTTTTGTTTTTTTAGGAGTCCACCATGTGTGGCATCGTCGGCGTAGTTTCAAAAAATCCCGTTAACCAACTCATCTATGATGCCCTGCTTTTATTGCAGCATCGTGGACAAGACGCGGCGGGTATCGCGACAAATCATGGCAGTAAGTTTGCCATGCATAAGGCCAATGGCCTAGTGCGCGACGTTTTCCGTACTCGCAATATGCGATCACTGCCGGGTAATATCGGGATTGGTCAGGTGCGTTATCCGACCGCTGGTTCGACTAGTGAAGAAGAGGCGCAACCGTTTTATGTCAATGCACCATTTGGTATTGTGCTAGCGCATAACGGTAATTTGACCAATGCTGCAGAGTTGAAGATTGAGTTATTCAAAAAAGATTTTCGTCATTTGAATACCGATTCTGATTCTGAGGTTTTATTAAATATTCTGGCATATCAAATTCAAGAAGTGGTCAATGGTTATTCGCTAGATCCCGCATCCTTATTCCGCGCGGTTTCGATTTTGCATAAGCGCGTGCGTGGTTCCTATGCCGTCGTGGCACAAATCGCTGGCTTTGGTTTGCTCGCTTTCCGCGATCCCTATGGTATTCGTCCGCTGTGTTTAGGTATTGCACAAACCGATGATGGCCCAGAATACATGCTCGCTAGCGAATCAGTAGCCTTAGAAGGTTTGGGCTTTAAGTTTGAACGCGACGTCACGCCCGGTGAAGCGATCTTCATCGACCTAGACGGTAAAATGTATAGTCAACAATGCGCAGAGAACCCAAGCTTAAATCCCTGTGCTTTTGAGTACGTGTATTTGGCGCGTCCTGATTCAATTATTGACGGCGCTTCAGTGTATCTGACACGTTTGAAGATGGGACAATATCTAGCAGAGAAAATTCGTCATCAATTTGGTGCTGGCGAGATTGACGTTGTCATGCCTATCCCAGATTCTTCTCGTCCATCGGCGATGGAGTTGGCTGAATCATTAAACCTGGATTATCGTGAAGGCTTCATTAAAAATCGCTACATCGGTCGCACCTTCATGATGCCTGGTCAAGCCATTCGTAAAAAGTCGGTACGTCAAAAACTCAACGCAATTGTCTCAGAATTTAAAGGCAAAAATGTGCTCTTGGTCGACGATTCTATCGTTCGTGGAACCACTAGCCGCGAGATCGTACAAATGGCACGTGAATCCGGTGCACGCAGAGTCATCTTTGCTTCAGCTGCGCCACCAGTGCAATTTCCTAACGTCTACGGTATCGACATGCCGACGCGCAGCGAGCTCATCGCTTATGGACGTACACAAGATGAAATCTGCCGTGAAATTACTGCCGATGCCTTAGTTTATCAAGAAGTCGCCGATATGAAGCGCGCTATTTTTGACGTTAATTCGCAACTCGTTAGCGTAGAAGCGTCCTGCTTTGATGGGCATTACATCACAGGTGACGTCAGCGACGACTACCTTGATCGTCTCGAGGCAGCGCGCAATGGTACACGTTCTGATAAAGAAGATATGGTCAGATCACAGTTGAATTTGAATCTTTCGCATTCGGATTAATCGGGCACTTTACTTGCAAAAATGATCGGCAATTGGGTTCCAAATTTGCCACTGGCAATATCCTTCGTCTTCTAGGCCGCTATCATGTTTGGTCTCGGTAGGCGAGGGATGCGTTTCGAGACGACGTAGTATAGGACCACATTCGTATTGGCTTTTAGTCGGTCGGATACCTGCTGTGAGAAAGTAAAATTTTCTTTAAATTATCCCCATAGTTTTATTTTTCTGCGCGCTCTTGTCGACGCGTACGACTCACCTTGACCATGTATTGATGAAATTTCAATCAAATACATCGGTATCAATAACTTAATTAAATTTCATTTGGCAATAAAGTGACAAATGTCACCCTAAATTGATGGCAATTTGTTCTATTCTTTTTTTTGCATATGCAGGAAAATAGCTAGGTCGGACAAATCACATTTAAATAGGGAAAAATATGAGCAATTGTCTTTTGAAAGTAGAGCAGTTAAGTAAATCCTTTGGTCAGCGTAAGGTGGTCGATGGCGTTACTTTTGTGCTTGAACATGGTCGGACTTTGGGGTTATTGGGTCCCAATGGCGCCGGTAAATCGACTACTGTCAATATGATTTGTGGCTTGTTGAGAGCAGATCAAGGACGAGTCGTTTTGGATGGTCAAGTAATGGGCGCTGGGAATAACCAAGCTAAAATGAAATTGGGTTTGGTGCCGCAAGATCTCGCATTGTTTGAGGATTTATCCGCCCGTGAAAATCTTAAATTATTTGGCGCATTATACGGTTTGTCAGGTGCAAAATTGGCGCTACGATGCGATGCCGTATTGGATTTAGTTTCTCTAAGTGATAGGGCCAAAGATAAGGCGACGACTTTTTCTGGCGGTATGAAACGGCGCTTAAACATCGCCGCAGCGATGCTGCATGATCCCACTTTATTGATTCTAGATGAGCCGACGGTAGGCGTTGATCCACAAAGTCGCAATGCGATTTTTGACGCCTTAGAAATCCTGAAAGCGCAAGGCCGCTCTTTAATCTACACCAGTCATTACATGGAAGAAGTTGAGCGACTGGCGGATCATATTGTGATCATCGATCAAGGTAAGGTGATTGCTAATGAGACCCCGACAGCCTTGTTCCAACGCCTGCCTTCCCATGCCGCTTTAGAAGTACATTTTGAGCATGCGATTGATCTCACAGGCTTAGATTTATTAGGGCAGCAAACTGGGGTGACTAAGATTGAGACACATGATAGTTGTCGCCAATTGCAGATTGCCTTGAGTACCCAAGAGTTTGCTTTACCTGTGCTCAATTACCTAACACAGCAGGGTTTGGTGATACAGCATTTTTCTACCGCGAAGACTAAGTTGGAGGATGTTTTTCTGACGCTCACTGGTCGTAGTTTACGCGATTGATATCTTAATATTTACAGAGGAAAAACCATGATCGCCTTATTTGCTTTAATTCGTAAAGATTTAATTTTGTTTTCGCACGATAAACGTGCCTTGATGTTGACTCTATTAATGCCTATCGTTCTGGCTGGATTCATGGGTTATATATTTGGAGGAAGTGGCGTTAAAGAAGCGACCAAAATCGAGATTGCATTGGTGAGTTTAGATAAGCATGTGATAAGCCAAA
>JAIELM010000099.1 GCA_019752975.1 Undibacterium sp.
CAAATACACACCACAATTCACCTTGACGCTCTTTGGCTAGGAGCTGCAAAGTTTCCAAAGTTTTTTCTAAAGCATCGGGCGTATGGGCGTAATCCACCACCACCATCGCTTGTCCATTCGAGCCGAGTTGTTGCATGCGACCTGGTACAGATTGCAGTTTTTCAAGCGTCGTGACGGCAGCATCCCAAGTCACGCCCGATTGCAAAAGCACTCCCAAGACACCCAAGACATTACTGACGTTAAAGCGCCCTATCATTTGGGTTTTTATCAGACCTGTGCCATATGGAGAATCCACAAAAAAACTGGTTCCCGCATGGGTAGTACGCAATTGACTGGCAAGCAAAGTGGGCACTTCAGCCAATGAAACACCATCACTATCTCCAACAATGCCATAGCCCAATACAGTAAGTTCGGGGCGATCGCGTTTCAAATTTCGCGCCAATTCCACACCCATCACATCGTCCAAATTCAGCACGGCTGCCTTTAATTTTGACGAACATACCGACCGACTAAATAACATTTCTTTGGCTCTGGCGTACTCCGCTAGACTACCGTGATAATCCAAATGATCTCGACTAAAATTGGTGAACAAGGCCACATCAATCGCCAAACCATTGAGACGACCTTGATGCAAACCAATAGAAGAAGCCTCTATCGCTAACGCAGTCACAGCTTGCGCAGGTAAAGTCGCCAAATAGGTTTGCAACCGCAACGCGTCGGGGGTGGTAAAACCTGTTTCTTCCAAGTGAGCCAGTATTCCATCTTTATACGTACCCACACCTAAAGTACCAATCACAGCACAGGCTTTGTCATTGAGAGATAGGGCCTTGGCTATCCATTGCGAGCACGAGGTTTTACCATTGGTTCCGGTGACTGCAATACCAAAGATATCGCTATCCACACGTTGGTACCACGCATGGGCAATCACACCCAATTCCTGTATCAGATTAACGACCGCAAACTGAGGCGCAGTAATTGAACTGTCATCAAAATCCTGCATTTCATAAACCACTGCAGCCGCACCTCGTGCGATTGCATCGGCAATAAATTGTCGACCATCGCCACCACTACCAGGAATCGGATAAGCAAAAAAAATATCGCCCATTTGCACCGCACGCGAATCGGAACGCAGTTGCGCTAATGGTGCAAGTTGCCTCAATTCAGCAAGCAAATCTTTCACGGAGTAGGTCTTTGAATTAACACGCATCACAGACTCTCCTGCACACTATTATCAGGAATGATATTCATCACTCTAGAATCAGGAACCACATTGAGAGAACGCAAAACATTCGACATAATCGCGGCAAAAACGGGACCTGCGACCTTTCCACCAAGATGACCACCGGCGCTAGGTTCATCGATCATGACTGCGACGATGACACGCGGTTTAGAGGCAGGAGCAAAACCAACAAAATCACCAACAAATTTATTCACATATTTTCCGTGTTCGACTTTATACGCGGTACCGGTTTTTCCTGCCACTCGATAACCTGGAATTCTAGCGTCAGTACCAGTGCCGCCAGGTTGGGTAGCGGACTCCAAAATATCGCGCATTTGCAACGCAGTTTTTTCAGAAATAATTCTAGTGCCTTGTTGTATCTGGTCAGTTTGTTGAAAACTGAGTGGGATGGTGTCGCCATTACGGGCAAAAATCATGTAGGCGCGCGCCAACTGTATCAAGGAAACCGATAGGCCGTGACCATAGCTCATGGTAGCCTGTTCTATTGGACGCCAAATCTTGTAATTGCGCATGCGTCCGGTCACTGCGCCAGGAAAACCAAGATGCGGTTGCTGCCCAAAACCGAGTGAGGTAAACATTTCCCACATTTCTTGCGCTGGCATTTGCAAGGCAATCTTTGCAGTGCCTACGTTGGACGATTTTTGTAACACTTCAGCGACCGACAAAATGCCATGTTTATGGGCATCGCTGATGGTTCTATCGCCTATCGTCAAACTACCGGGCGCAGTTTGTATCAAGGTATCGGGTTTAACCCGTCCAGTTTCCAGCGCCAACGCGATAGTAAATGGCTTCATGGTTGAGCCAGGTTCGAAAGTATCCGTCATCACACGGTTGCGTAACTGCGCACCAGTGAGTACGGCTCTGTCATTGGGGTTATAAGTCGGCAAATTCACCAAGGCTAAAATCTCACCGGTATTCACGTCGAGCACAACCGCGCCACCTGCTTTTGCCTGATGTTTTTCTAGCGCCTCTTTCAAATGCGTATAGGCGATGTACTGAATTTTACTGTCGATAGAGAGCGTAATATCCTTGCCATCATGTGGATCGCGTTTGGACTCTAAGTCTTCAATAATATGTCCTAAGCGGTCTTTAATGACGCGCCGACTTCCGGTTTTTCCAGCGAGATTTTTTTCAGAGGCTAACTCTATTCCTTCTTGCCCCTTGTCTTCTACGTTAGTAAAACCCACCACATGCGCCATCACATCGCCTTCGGGATAAAAGCGCTTATATTCTTTGCGTGTCTCGACTCCAGGTATTCCCAACGCTAAGATCTGATCAGCGACTCCCTGTTCCACTTGTCGCTTGAGATAAACAAAACGTTTGTCCGAATCGAGTTTTTTGCCTAACTCTGACTCGCTCATATCGAGCAAAGCAGCGAGTTCTTTGAGTTTTTCTTTCGGTGCATCGCTGACGTCTTCTGGGATCGCAGAAACCGCCTTCACTGGAATCGAAGAGGCCAATACTTTGCCGCTTCTATCGACGATTTTGCCACGCATGGCGGACAACTCTAAGCTGCGCGCATAACGATTTTCACCTTGTTGTTGTAAAAATTCGGTATTCATCGCTTGCAACCAAATCGCACGAATAATAAGCGCGATGAAAGCAATAAAGAGAAAAAATAAGACCAACCGCGAACGCCAAATAGGCAAGCGCACATTCAGCACAGGATTGCTTGAGAATGGCACGCCCTTGCCCGCCGCATTGCGAGAATTAGAAGTAGGACGACTCATGGATGCGGCTCCGCACTAGATCTTGCATTGGCATTTGCAGAAAGGTATTGGGTTTGACCAGAAGGTACTGCGGTCATACCTAGTTCCTTAGTTGCCACAGATTCGATACGTGCGTGCTTACCGAATGTGGATTGATCCAATTTCAACTGCGTCCATTCCAACTCAAATTGGTGAGACAAATTATTGGCACGCTCTAAGGCAATAAACAAGCTTCGAGCACGATACTGTGCGTTAATTTGCGCCAAAGCGCAGATCACTAGAAGGAAACCCAAAGCAAGATTTAAGCGGGTACTCATGAGGAGACCCCAGGGAGTTTTTCAGCGACCCGCATAATCGCGGAACGCGCACGGGGATTGCGTTCGACCTCTTCAGCAGCGGGTTTGACCCGCTCAATCAAACGCATTTCCGGTTGAGGTAAATCTACCGCACGAATAGGCAAGCGTCTTTCGGGCTGATTAACATTAACTTTAGAGGCAAAAAATTGTTTAACGATACGGTCTTCCAAAGAATGAAAACTAATCACCACCATGCGACCATGCGGTGCCAAGCGTTCATAGGCGGCATTTAAACCGATTTCGAGATCTTCCAATTCTTTATTGATGAAAATCCGTATAGCTTGAAAGCTGCGAGTGGCTGGATCTTTACCCTTCTCACGCGTCTTGACGGCTGCAGCAATGAGTTCTGCCAGCTGCCCAGTGGTGGTAATGGGTTCCTTCGTCCGGCGAGCAATAATCGCCTTTGCAATCTGAAAAGCAAACCGTTCTTCCCCATAATTTTCTATGACCTCTTTAATTTTTTGTTCGTCTTCATGCGCCAACCACTGGGCAGCAGAAACGCCGCGCGTGGTATCCATACGCATGTCCAATGGCCCATCATTTCTAAAACTAAACCCGCGTCCAGCATCATCGACTTGCGGCGAGGAGATGCCCAGATCGAGCAAGATGCCATCCACCTGAGTCAAATTTCGCGCTGCCAATTCTTGTGACAAAGTCGCGAAGCTGTCGTGTACGATCTCAAAGCGAGGATCAAGAATTTGCTGCGCATTGGCGATCGCGTACAAATCTTTATCAAAGGCGACTAGGCGTCCAGTCGGAGCTAAATTTTTCAGTAGTAAGCGACTATGGCCGCCGCGCCCGAAGGTACCATCCACGTACACACCACCAGCGCGTGCGCCCTGTAAATCCAAAGCGGCAATCGCCTCATTCAGCAATACGGTGTGGTGAATAAAATCGCTAGACAAAGACGAAGTGGCGAGAGGTGCTGTCATGTGCCGCGATCAAAAGGAAAAATTACTGAGTGTCTCAGGCATGCCACCAGCGACTGCTTGGGCCTCGTTTTCGGCCAATTTAGCTGCATCCCAAATTTCAAAATGCGATCCCATGCCTAGCAACATCACCTCGCGCTGCAAACCAACTAAGGCGCGTAATTCAGGCGCTAACAAGATACGTCCGGTACTATCCATTTCCACGTCGGACGCATTACCCAAAAAGATGCGCTGCCAAGCGCGAGCGGACATCGGCCAAGCAGCGATTTGTTCACGATGCGCTTCCCATACTGGACGAGGAAAAAGTAGCAGGCAACCATGTGGATGACGGGTCAAAGTGACTCGCCCTTCGCATTGCAAGGCGAGCGCGTCCCTATGCCTAGCAGGAATAGCCATCCTAGCTTTTGCATCGAGATTAAGAGCTGACGCGCCTTGGAACACGGGTTGTCCTTTTTCGAGAGGGTCTTTAAGGGAAGGGTTTGAAGGGAAAATTCGCCACAAAAATGCACTTTCCCACACTTTTTCCCACTTTAGAGCAAGCCCAGCGACTGGTCAAGCTAATTTATACGTGCAAATGGGAAATTATTGAATAAAGTCAATGACTTAGCGTACTTTGCTAAAGCACAAAAAAGGAGAATATCTCAATTAATTATAGACTTAGAGAAGACTGTGAAAGTAGCACCTTACATATACCCATGTGTTTGGCATTCACATTTATGATTTTTTTGGAAGGGGAAATGAGACGAAAACCGACATAAGTACAAAAACAAGAGGTTAGGACTTACGCAAAATTGCACTGGCTAGGCGCGGAGCCGCAGACAGTACTTTAAGTACGACAAGGCGAACGCAACAACGCCAGCGTCTGTATTGCGTAAGTCCTAGAGACAATTTAAGGAGGTAAATTAATATTTCAATGAATCTTTTCAATTAATGATATAGTTATCTCACGGTTTTAATTGACAAGATCGTGGCATAAGGACATGCCGCTTATGTCCAACTTTTAGAATGATGGAGATAGATGATGTTTAAAGACTTAAATAAAAAAGTTATCGTATTATTGCTTGCGATCGGGTGCAGTGCAGCGCTTGCACGTCCTCCATATTGCTTAACAAAATGTCGCTACCTTGGCACTGGTACAGCAAATTTTTATGCCTGCCTTGTAGCTTGTCAACAAGCGTGCGAGGAATCAGGGAATTGTGACGATTAAAACAATTACGACCACCTAAAAGCCTAATCAAAAGTCCAATCCAATCATATAGGAGCCTCTAAAAATTCAAACTTGCACGCCGAGTTTATTATAATATTCAACAACAGCGAATCACGGCAAAGTGAGAATTTTTAGAGGTTCCTATATGTTTTCATCGCTACGACAAACACCACCTTCCAATCCCTACGCACTTTACTCGATGAACCTCTGACGTTGACTTAGTCGCGGGTGCAATCACCGTTGGAATCGCAGATACACAAGAAAAGCACGAGAAACAAGATGGCGCAAAATTGCAGAATCTA
>JAIELM010000561.1 GCA_019752975.1 Undibacterium sp.
TATTGCTGGTGCAAATTCCGCTGACTGGCGCACTAGGCGAGTTTGCCAACTGGTCGGTGTTTACGATAGCGAGCGCGATCTCCGTGGCAATCATCATGATCATCTCACTGGTGTGCTCGCTTTACCCTGCGTGGATGGCCAGTCGCTTGAGTCCTACCGAAGCATTACATTACGAGTGAAGGATAGTAATTTGTAGTGCAATTTCTAGCGTGGGCACGCATTTGTGTCCACGTATTCACTTGACCCTATTCATCGCCGTGTAGTGATGATTTTCATCGTCTTTCCTGAGCATTCGTATCGGGGGAATAGGCGATTTTTGTTCAGTCGTTACACCACTGTTGAATAGCGAAAGTCTAGTTCTTAACGCTGCAATTAATCGTTGAACAATGGCCGATTCAAAACAGTATTTTAATAGAGAGATTATGCTTAAAAATTACTTGCAGATGGCCGTCAAAGTATACCTTCGCCGCAAGATGTTCACGGCGATTAATTTGCTGTGTATCGTCTTGACTTTGGTGGTGTTATTGATGGTTACAGCGATTTTACAATATCAATTTTCACCCGGTGGTGTTGAGCGTAAAAGCGATCGGTATTTGCAAATGAATAGCATCATCCAATTGGGAAAAGCGGATGAATATGGAGAATGGGGTGTAGGTTATAAATTGATAGACCAGTATCTGCGAAAAATGGCGAGTGTGGAATTGGTCGCGGCAATTACGCAACCAGAAACAGTAGCAGTGTATCAGCCCAATCATGTGGAAAAAATGGCTCTGCGTTGGAGTGATGCAGAATATTGGCAGGTGATGGATTTTAGTGTGGTTCATGGTCGTGTCATCAATCATGAAGACGTAGATCAAGGACGCTTTGTGGTGGTGATTACCGTATCAGCGGCCAAAAAACTTTTTGGAGCGATCGACCCGCTCGGTCAAAAAATGAATATTCGCAGTCAGCAATTCGAGGTCATTGGCGTGGTGGAGGAGAGCTATCACACTAATTCCTATGGTCAAATTTGGGCGCCGATTAGTACCCAAGCATCGAGCGATTATCGCCACCATATTACCGGTGCCTTCACTGCACTGCTATTGGCAAAAGATCCCTCAAATCGTCGTTTAATTCAAACCGAGTTATTGAAATTGGCGAAGTCGATTCAGAGCGACGAACCAGAGCGGTTTCATACTGTGGTTCTGCGTGCCGATACCATGTTAGAGGCGTTTTCTAGAGGGTTTGTGGCGGATCGCAGGGAGGTCGAATCGAATGCGAATAATGTTCTCATGTCCATCGCTGCATTGATGATGTTGTTCATGAATTTGCCGGCTTTAAATTTAATTAATCTCAATGTCGGCAGGATTATGGAGCGAAGTGCCGAGATCGGAGTACGTAAGGCCTTCGGTGCTTCTACGATGGAGTTAGTATGGCAGTTTTTAATTGAAAATATTTTGCTGTGTTTAATCGGTTGCGCACTAGCCTTGTTGAGCGCACAAGGGCTACTTCTCGCACTCAGCGGCTCTGGAATTATTCCTTATTTCCGAGTTGACATCAATTGGATGGTGTTTCTTTATGGTGCGATGATAGCGCTGATTTTCGGCGTGATTTCAGGTGTGCTGCCGGCTTGGAGAATGGCGAAACTTGAGGCGGTGAGCGCTTTGAAAGGAATCTAGAATCATGTTATCGCATCTCTTAAAGTCGCTGTGGCGCAAGAAGTTTAAAAATCTTATGATCACGATAGAGATTTGCTTGATTTTTATCGTGGTGTTCGCGATTGTGGTCGGGGTTTTTTATAATGTGAGTTTGTATCGTAAGCCGCTTGGCTTCGAATACGCGGATAGATGGTCGATACGCTTACAGTCTACCGACCAACAGAAGATCGATAAAGACACCATAGATTACGCCAGTTTTAAGCGTAATTTACTAGCCTTGCCGGAAGTGGAATCGGTGAGTTTCACCCAATGCACGCCCTACCATAATCGCAATACATACAGTGTTGTGAAGAGTATTGAAAACGAAAAAGGTGTTGGCTCACAGTTTTGTGTCAGCGACGATCAAGCACTGCAGACCTTGGGTATTAGTGTTTCCGAAGGGCGTTGGTTAAGCGCGCAAGACGAAGGCGCGGCGGAGCAAGCGGTGGTGATCAGTCGGGATATCGCGAACCAACTTTTCTTTAAGCAGAGTGCCTTAGGAAAAATACTCAGAACCAGCGATAAGCGGGGTGAGCCACTTCCGCCTATGAAAGTGGTGGGGATCTTGGATGCGTATCGGTGGTACGGTGAATATTACAGCAGCGATAAGTTGGTGATTACTCGGTTTTCCCCATTGTCTATGGCGAGCAACGCTACCAAACCGCTGCATCAAATTGCGCTTAAATTGAAACCCGGGATTGCTAAGCATGTTGAGGCGCAATTGTATCAGCGCCTCAAAGAAACTAATCCTCGCTTAGAGTATGAGATTCGCTCTTTAGTGGATTTGCGTGAAGATTTGCTTTCCCAGAAAATCGCTGTTTTTGCCACTCCAGTTGTGATCGCGGCTTTTCTATTGCTGATGGTCGCCTTTGGGTTATTTGGAGTGCTCTGGCAGAATACCACTAAGCGCATTCCTGAACTCGGCTTACGCCGTGCGATTGGCGCAAGTAGTGTGAATATTTATTTTCAAATTATTTCCGAACAATTGCTATTGAGTTCTCTGGCTTTGTTAGTGGGCTTGATTATTTTGGTACAAATTCCATTGACTGGTGCAATGGCGAAATTCATTCAATGGGATACGTTTGCTTATGCCATTGCGATTTCCAGTTTGATTATTTATCTGCTTTCTGTACTATGTGCACTGTATCCTGCTTGGGCGGCTAGTCGCTTGAGCCCGACCGAGGCTTTGCACTATGAGTGAGTCGAATGGTGAAAACAGTCTCGCGGTTTATGTGAATTATGTTTTTTTGACGTTTACTTTGTTTTAGCTTTTATTTTTCTGCCGTCTTTCCTGCAAAAGCGGGAATCCAGCACGCACACTTAAACACAAAGTACAGACCAAAAGAATAGTATTTGGATTTCTACTCTGGATTCCCGCTTTCGCGGGAAAGACGGCTAAAGGCGAGAGCATCACTGTGAAAATATCCTGAGTGTCATATTGATCTATGCCGTGTTCGCCGTGTTGACATTGGTTTTTATGTTGTGCCCGTTTTACCAAGCTCGTCATTTTAAGAATAAGTTATATGCCTACTTCATCATCGCCCCATATCCTCATCATTGACGACGATAGTTCTGTTCTCGTCTCGCTTGCTTTACTGCTTAAACAATCGGGATATATTGCGCATACTTTTGACGATCCCGAACAAGCTTTGGAATTCTTAAGCACACACAAAGTTGACTTGGTTTTACAGGATATGAACTTTTCTCTGCAGACTTCGGGCGAAGAAGGTCTTGCTTTACTGGCTGAGATTAAAAAATCTTATCCTCAATTGCCCGTGTTACTTATGACGGCTTGGGGTTCGATTTCCCTAGCAGTGCGGGGAGTGAAACTGGGGGCGGCGGATTTTTTTACTAAGCCGTGGGTGAATGTGCAGTTGGTACAATTGGTCAATGCGACTTTGAAATTTGCTAGTGTTGATATCGGTACGAATACGGATGTTGGTACGGCGCGTCAAGCCTTGGATGGGCAATACGATTTTAGCGAAATTGTTGGTGAACATCCTGAATTACTTAAAGTGCTCGCCACCGTGGCGCGGGTCGCCAAGACCAATGCTTCGGTATTAATCCTTGGTGAGAGTGGTACCGGTAAAGAGTTGATCTTTGATGCACTGCATAGAAATAGTCCACGTGCCGATAAAGAAGCGGTTAAGGTGAACATGGGGGCGATCACCTCTTCGTTGTTTGAGAGTGAAATGTTTGGTCATGTTCGTGGTGCTTTCACTGATGCTAAGGCCGACCGTAAAGGACATTTTGCTAGTGCCCATCAAAGTAGTTTGTTCTTGGATGAGATTGGTGAGCTTAGTCGTAGCGATCAAGTGAAATTGTTGCGGGTTTTGCAAACGCAAAGCTATCAAGCGGTAGGCGCAAGTAAAACCGAGCAAGTCAATGTGCGCGTGATTTCGGCCACCAATCGTGAGTTGGCGGAACTGGTGGCGAACGGTGAATTTAGAGAAGATCTCTTTTATCGCCTCAATCTCATCACCATACGCCTGCCACCCTTGCGTGAAAGAAGGAGCGATATCGCTTTGTTGGCTAAGCGTTTTATCGTCAGTTTGAGTGCTGATTATGGTATGCAAGCGGTGCAGCTCGCACCCTCGGCGATCGCGTGGCTTAGTGATGGTGACTGGCCGGGTAATATACGACAACTGCGTCAAACCTTGGAGCGTACTTTACTGTTAGCTGGTAAATCTGTGCTGGAACAGCAGGATTTCATCTTGTCCGAGACACAAAATCCCAAAGATCTTCAGGCCAGTACTAGTCTCGCGGGTTTAACCCTAGATGAAGTGGAAAAGCATATGATAGAAAGAGCCATGAGTCAGTATCAAGGCAATATCACCCGGGTGGCGAAGAGCTTGGGTTTGAGTCGTTTTGCCTTATATCGTCGTTTGGAAAAGCATCAGATACAAGTTGCAGAGCAGGGCGTAGACCAGCTTGAACCAAATGCAGCGCAGGACAAGTCATGAGCCTGCAAAGCCGCATTATCGCTTATCTGCTTATGCTGCATATCTTCTTTTTCTCAATTGGTTTGTATTTTTTTAGAAAAGAAGTTGTTCTGGTTATCGGCTTGGAAGTGGTGCTATTAGTTAGCCTAGCCTTTGGAATTTATTTGGTTAAAAAAGTTTTTAGGTCTTTCGAATTTACCCTTCAGTTTCGAGAGTTGCTGCGTGATGGAAATTATTCGACACGCTTAAAGCTCCAACCCCAAGCGCGTGTGAATCGTGAGTTTAATGATTTGCTCGATTTGTTTAATCGTATGCTAGAGGCGCTCTATCAAGAGCGCTTGCAATTAGGTGAGCAGCGCGGTTTTTTAGATCGCTTATTAGAGGCAACACCCAGCGCGGTGATGGTATTTGATTTTGAAGGCAGGATTAGTTTGTTGAACGTCGGTGCAAAAAAATTATTGGGCTTAAATGAAGTGCAAGTGCAGGGCAAAAATTTATCAACACTGCGGCAAGAGATCGAGCAAGGGAAAGAGCACAGGCATGAGCAAGGACCGACATTTTCGCGGGATTTATTAGTCGCCTTAGATGGTTTAGCAGTTGGAGAAAGTAAGCTTGTCAGTGACCAAGATGCGCGCCGTTATCGCTGCCAACGAGGACAATTTATTGATCGCGGGTTTAGCCGCGATTTTTTATTGATTGATGAGATGACGGCTGAACTGGCTAGTTCAGAAAAAGCCACCTATGAAAAATTGGTGCGGGTCTTGGCACATGAAGTCAACAATACCGTAGGCGCTACCGGGTCGGTATTAGAGTCCTTATTGTTTTATCGTGAACAATTGAGAACCGATGATAGGGAAGATTATTGTACGGCCATTTTGGCGGTGCAAAAACGTAATGCTAATCTAGCTGAGTTCATTGAGCGTTTTACGCGAGTCGTCAAAATGCCCGCTGCCGAGATGAAACCATGCAGTGTGCGCGAACTGATCGATGGTATTTTGTATCTGTATAGGCAGCGCTGTAGTGAACAGGGGATAGCTCTTGACTGGGTTTGTTGCGAGGCGATTCCCATGCAAAATATGGATAGCCATTTGATGGAGCAAAGCTTCTTAAATATCATCAAA
>JAIELM010000408.1 GCA_019752975.1 Undibacterium sp.
GCTAGCGCTGCTTGTTGCAATAATTCTGGAGTAGAGAGGTCGTGATCATCCGATACCAAAAAGGTTTGATTGTACGCCAACGGGTTTTGTAGGCAAGTATCAATGAAATTGGCTAAGTTTTTCACAAAAATGAGGCTGCGTTTATTTTTGATCGAGGCTAATGGCAAAGGGATTTGTTTTCTTACTGCACGTAGCAAGCTCAAAAAATTCGCTCCTACTCCTTTGCCATACACTAAAGGCGGGCGAATGATCGTGATCGCCATTCCGGTACGTTGACCACATTCGATTAAGCCTTGCTCGGCCTCGAGTTTGGACCTGCCGTAGGCATCACAGGCCTGTGGATGACTTAACTCGGTGTATGGATGTCCCAATACGGTAGCTTCACCATTGACCTTGACCGAACTTAAATAAATAAATTGACTCGCACCTTCCTTGGCTGCTTGTTCCGCTAAGGCCAGCGTACCAGCAACGTTCACGCGACGAAATGCAGCGATGGGATCGTCGCTAGTTTCGTCCATCACGTGTACTCGTGCGGCGCAATGGATCACGGTTTGTACATCAGAGAGGCAGGCAGACCAATCGGTATCGGCGCTAAGGTCAGCTACGACGTGACATTCGCAACCCGTGAGGGACATGGCGGAGCGAGAGGTACATACTAGCTGCCGTTGGTTTGCCAATAGTTGCGAGACGATGTGTGAGCCGACAAAACCCGTTGCACCCGTGATGAGGATTTTTGAGGTCATCGATTTGCGGCTTGCTTCTGTGGGTAAGGCGCGCTAATGCGCAGATAACGACGCCACAAAAATTTGAAAAAACTGGTAAAGAACCAACGTGCGTGCGGTGAGGAAAGGTTGCGATTTTTGTGGGCCGCGGTATGTACGGCCTTGAGTTGTGGGTAGTAATAAACTGCTTGGCCTAGGTATTTGCGCGACCGATAGCAAATATCGACGTCTTCAAAATACATAAAATAGCTGGGGTCAAAACCGCCTAGTTTTATGTAATGTTCTGCAGTAAAAGCCAAGAAAGCGCCGGAAGCCCATTCGACTTCGACTTCGTTAATGGATAGTGCAAGACGCTCTTTGTCGTAGGTTTCGCTAAACGAATTATTCAACGGCATCCCGATGAGGGATCGCATACCGGGAAAGTGACGAATATTGGTGTCCGCTACCGTAAACGCTGGATCACGAAATAAATTCAGTGTCGCTATCGTATGACGCGAGGCGCGCATTTGATCGACTAAGGCATACAGCATCTCGGGAGCGATACTCACGTCGGGATTCATTACTACAAAAATGTCGTCAGCTTGATACCCTACCTGCTGTTGGATGAGTTCGAATAAGACATTATTATTATGCCCAAAGCCCAAACCTGCTTGTGCATCGGTATAAAAAATTCCTTGTTCGCGGCAAAAATTGTTGAGTTTTTCTGAAGGTTTATTATCCTTCACCCAGATTTTGAGACGCACGCGCTCATCTAATAGATGGCCTAATCTACTGGCGATAAGGAGGTCTTCGTGACCGTGGCTAATGATGGCAAGGTGTATCATTTTTGACTGTTGGTGAAGAACTTTTTGCTGAACCAAAACCGTAAAAACAGGAATGCAATTTTTAAATCAGGCCAGCTATGAACCGGCAGGCTAAACAATTTTTGCGTTACCCAGATTTTCTCATAAAAATGGGGATCAACGGCAATTGGATTGTGCCACGGTGGATCTTGCTGAGCTAAAGGGTTTTGTGCCGCTTCCACTACGCTTGCGGCAAGATGCTCTAAGGAATGTGCGGCCAAGATTTCGGGAAAAATCTTTTGCATTTTCTCTTGTGCGTTACTGTTGCCAGAGAGATGCTGCAATAAATCTTCTTGTAGTTGTTCGATCGTAGCGGATTTAAGTTGGTCGGCGGGTGAATAGCCGTGTGCGCCAGTTAATACACCAAAGCAGGGTACACCTAGGCAAAGAACTTCGGTAAAACCGGTGCCGCCAGTCATGGGAAAGCTATCAATGTAGGCGCTGGCCTGTTCGATAAATGGCAAATAAGTGGTGTATGGCATTTTTCCCGTGAACTGGATTTGTCCTTTTGATCGTAGCCAGCTAGACCACCACCAATATTGCTGGGGTTTTGGTCCTATCAGGAACAGGGGGAATGCAGTCTTCTCACAGATTTTTTTTGCAAAATGAGGGAAGGAATAACCTAGGCTGGGTTGGTATTTATACGCTGTTCCTGCGCTGGCCAAATAGGGCTTGTCGGTCATTGTCGCCCTGGTTTTGAGCGTCGTCAGTTTTAAAGGGATACCAATAAAATAGGAGCGTTGCAAGGACTGTCTTTGTGCACGTAAAGCCCAACCAAAATAACTCAGTTCCAAGACCCGATCGGCAACACCCAAGCCAAATGAAAAAACATGATCAGCATGATTGTAAAGTAGCACCGTCGTGCCAAAAAAAAGTTTTGCTAACGCTACCGCAAAGACGGTTTCTATATCGTTGGGATGGATGTGCAAAATCACTGTGCGTGCTAAAGCACATTGCCTCAAAATTAGCTTAATTTTCGCTAGGCTGGTGTTTTGTTTAGGCAAAACATGCAGGCCATTTTTTGCCAGTGCCAAGCGTTGGCTAGTGAGTGGGTCGACCTTTTCTGTCACCAGAACAGCTGAATTCTTGAGCCCTTCGCTACTGATAAAGCGCTCCACTACACGCGTGTGTCCACCGGTGTCATAGGCTTTAGTGAGCACGTGTAAAAAATCTGTTTTTTTCTCGCTGGGAAGCACCATAGGTGCAGTAAACAAGTCGCTATATTTTTCAAGCAACTGCTGTTCTAGCGCGATCAGTTGGTAGCAACCGATATTATTCTTCCATAAAAGCTCGCCTAAAAAACGCGCACCCGCCATAGCTTGCTCAAAGCCTTTGGCGTGGAGTATGTGCGTTTGTGCTTTTTGTAGAAACTGCTCTGGCGTCATGGTGAAAACTTTATTCGGTGCACGATCACAGCAGTCGTGATCCAATACAAAACATAATTAATAAAAAAAGCAATGACGGAAGCCTGTAATCCAAGGTGAGGACTTAAGGCAAAGGTGATGAATACTAGGCTAGCACTAAAAAATATTTCGGTAAGGATGTAGGCGCGCGTCATGGCGCGTCCTAACATGACAAAGCCTAAAATCCAACTCCCAATTTTGACAACATCACCTAATAATTGCCAGGCCAGTAATTGGTTCATTTGACTAAATTCTGTGGTAAATAAAAGGCGTACTAAGTGCTCACGTAGCACATAGACCAAGAGCGCACCGACTATCGTGAGCGGTAAAATAAAACGATATACTTTGATGATTTCTATACGCAAGCTGATGCTATCTTTTATCTCTGCTAGTCGCGGCAAATAATACACCGTCAGCGTGGTAGTGATCAGCATTAAATAGACTTCACTCATCTTGGTTACCGCTTGCCACATACCTGCCTGTACGGCGCCAAATTGCTGGGTTAAGTGAGTGCGAATCGCCATTTGTGATAAGGGCACGACGATGGCGGTGATTAAGGCCATGAGGCCGTATGCCCCCAATTTACGCGCCATGCTGGGGTCGAATTTTCCCCGCAAATAAGTCCAATGAAACCAGTCGCAACGCCAACATAAAAACAGAGTGACAAAAAAAACGATGGATTGATTGATACACAGCGCCACCAATGCGCCATACAAACCCCATACATGGGTCAATACCCAAGTAGCGATTAAGGTCACTATGCTGGTAGCGATATTGGTAGTGACATACAATTTGACCGCTTTTTTGCCATTCAGAATCGCCATTAATAGCGCGTTTAATACAAAGAGAATCAAGCTCCCAGCTAGCCACAGGAAGACATGTTGATAGGTCGAGGTGCCAAACACCCAGAGTGCAATTTGCTGATGAAAAAAGGCGATCAAGCTAGAAATCGTTAATCCCATCACGACAGCAATTATCCCCGCCGTGCGCCATAGCTTATGTTGTTGCAGCACATCTTGAGAGTATTCAGCGGTGTATTTGGTAACACCGGTGTTGATCGCACCGCTAGCAAAACTGGTTGCCAGCGTAATCGCATTTTGGAATTGTCCAAAAAGTGCATAGCCTGCTGGCCCCACCAAGACGGCGAGTAGTTTGTTGATCCCCAGCATGGCGAGCATGCGTATGCCGACCGCGATGGCATTGAGTAGACTGGTGCGGATGAGGGTCATTACATTTCCCCTTAGGACTTACGCAAAATAGATGCTAGCGTCGTTGCGTTCGCCTTTTCGTACCAGAGTACAGCCTGCGGCTCCGCGCCTAGTCCGCGTAATTTTGCGTAAGTCCTATTCTTAAACGAGTTATGCATTTCTATACAGCGCAAAAGGCACGTACCGTGGTAATGACCAGCTGCACCTCTTCGTCTGACATATAAGGATCGAGCGGCAAACTAATAATTTCTCTATGTATCGCTTCGGAAATCGGAAATGTACCCTCACCATAGTTGAGTTCTTGGTAGGCGGTTTGTAAATGCGGAGGAATTGGATAATGAATCACCGTTCCTATTCCTGCATCCTGCAAGTGCTTTTGCAGCGCATCTCGTTGTGGGTGTCGCACTACAAACACATGCCACACCGGATTTTGCCCTGTGGCGACTGTCGGCAGGGTGAGGCTAGTTATTGCCTTTAAGCCTGTTAAATACTGGTGCGCAAGGACTTTTCTTCTATCGTTCCAATGATCAAGCTTGTGCAATTTTACTCGCAGTAAAGCGGCTTGCAATTCATCGAGGCGCGAGTTGTAGCCTTTGATTTCGTTTTTATATTTAATTTGGGAGCCATAATTGCGCAGCATTCTGAGCTTGTCAGCTAAGGCATCGTCGTTGGTCGTAATTGCGCCCGCATCGCCCAATGCACCAAGGTTTTTACCTGGATAAAAACTGTGTCCAGCAGCGTCGCCTAGTGTACCTGCTCTGCGTCCCTTGTCCGTCGCACCTTGGGATTGTGCGGCGTCTTCAATGACCTTGAGTGAGTACTTTTTAGCGAGGGCATTAATGGCATCCATATCCGCCACCTGTCCATACAGATGTACCGCCATGATGGCTTTGGTACGTGAGGTGATGGAGGCTTCAATTAATGTAGGATCAATATTGTAAGTGCCAGCTACAGGCTCAACTGGCACTGGCGTAGCGCCAGTGGTGGAAACCGCTAACCAGCTGGCGATATAAGTGTTCGATGGTACGATTACCTCATCGCCCGCCGTTATTCCATAGGCGCGCAAAATCAGGTGTAAGGCTTCCAGACCATTTCCCACGCCTATGCAATGCTTGGTGCCACAATAGGCGGCATATTCTTTTTCGAATTCTAGACATTGCTGACCGTGGATAAACCAACCGCTGTCTAAGACCTGGTGGAATGCTTGCGTCAGTTCTTCACGTAGGTCTTGGTGCGGTTTTTTGAGATCAAGAAAGGGAATGGTTTTCATCGTTGACGCTTATCTATTTTTGTGGGAATAATTCTGGCAGCTCATTTAGGCAGCTTATTTAGTCAGCTTATTTAGTCTGCTTATTTAGTTAGCTAATTTCGTCAGCTAATTTCGTCAATTAAATAACGAATCAGGCGCGCTGGGTTGCCTAGTACTAGCGCATTATTTGGTACATCCTTAGTCACCACGCTGCCTGCTCCTATCATCGCATTCTTGCCTATGATTATTCCGGGTAAAATCGTGGCGTTGGCGCCAATAGACGCACCTGTTTGCACCACGGTTTGT
>JAIELM010000209.1 GCA_019752975.1 Undibacterium sp.
TTTGCTGCTCGACATCGGAAAAATGGGTTTTCCAGATGATCTATTAGTTAAACCGATCATGGGAATGGTGAACGATGAATTAATCGTTTTCCGAAAACATCCAGTACGGGCGGAACAACTCTTGATGCCACTTTCTGATTTGCAGTTGACTTCGCGTATTTTACGTTCACAATCTGAACGCTTTGACGGTGAGGGGTTTCCGGATCGTTTATCTGGAACGGCAATACCGTTGGGGGCGAGAATTTTGGCAGTGGCAAGTGATTTCGATAATTTACAAATTGGTGCGCTGCTGCGTCGACGCGTGCCTTTAGAAGATGCTAAAAGACTGATCTTTGATAACGCTGGTAAGTTCTACGATCCTGCTGTAGTCGCCGCTTTTGGCGAAGTAATGGGCGACCCAATTACTGAAAAAAAACCGGGTGAGTTGATCGTTGTGGCTAAAAAATTACAAGTTGGAATGGTTCTATCTCGCGATTTAGTTTCTAAAGACGGCTTACTTCTTTTGTCGTCAGATCACATACTTGATGATAGATTGATTCAAAAAATAGTTGATTTTGAGAGAAAAAATGGATCGGATTTAGTGATTTGGATTAATCAAGCAAGGAGATTATGATGCGACGTTTCTTATTGGTCGATGATGAAGCAGCTATCCTCAGTTCTTTGCAACGCGCCTTGCGTCAAATGGTCGATGAAGAAACGTTTGAATTCGAACTCTTTACTAACCCTATAGAAGCTATTGCGCGATGTGGAGAGATACCTTTTGATGTTGTCATTTCAGACAATCGTATGCCACAAATGTTTGGTGTTGATTTTTTTCGAGTGGTTAAAGAAATTCAGCCAAATGCCATGCGTTTATTGCTAACGGCCTCGACCGAATTTGAAACAATCATGGGCGCCGTCAATGATGCTCAAGTCTTCAAATATCTTGTTAAGCCATGGGTGAATGCTGAGCTGGAAGAGACGATTAAATTGGCTTTAAGCGCTCGCGATGCCTTGGTAGAGGATCAACGATTGGCTGAGCTGGCACGTCGCGATTTGAATGCAAAATCTCCTATAGAAAAAGAGATCATCGCCCTGGAAGAAGCTGAGCCAGGCATTACCAAAGTTGATTGGGGACCGGACGGTTCGGTCATTTTGGGCAAATGAATTCGGAATAGGAATTGAGTATTATGTTAATCAAACCTAATGAATTTGAGTTTTTTGATTTTGATGTTAGTCAAGAGCCTGTCCTGTCAGCTTCGCATGATGGAATACAGGTCGGTCAGGATTCGCTAACACGTCTACTGTATTTGATCGATAACACACCTGTTATTATTTATAGCAGTGTACCTACTGGTGACTTTAAAATGACCTTTGTGAGTAATAACGCGCAAAGGGTGCTGGGTTATCCAGCTGAAGATATGGTAAAGGATCCTAATTTTTGGTTTGATCATATTCACCCAGAAGATGCGCCTGCAATTTTTTCTAGCTTGGCATTAATTTTTACTGAAGGTCAGCGAACTTATGAATATCGCTTTCGCAAAAGTGATGGAATTTATTTATGGATGCATGATACTTTGCGACTGATTAAAGATGAACGAGGCAATCCCTTGGAGATTGTTGGGTCATTGACCGATATTACTTCGCGCAAGCAGATGGAAGAGGCATTGTACAAGACGGGTGAACAGCAAAAAATATTGATTCGCAGTTTGCAGGAAGCCAAAGATCAATTATTGCAATCTGAAAAAATGGCTTCTATTGGTCAATTGGCTGCCGGAATTGCGCACGAAATTAATAACCCTGTGGGTTTTGTTAATTCAAACATGGGAACATTGAAAAATTATATTGCGACTATGTTGAGTGTCATTGAGGCGTACGATAAAACCCTCAAAATTGCCCACGTTAGCGAGGATATTCAGGCCTATATTAACAAAGTTATTGCAAAAGCAGACTTGGTTTTTATTGCTGAAGACGTACAGTCTTTGTTAAGCGAATCAATGGATGGATTGAAGCGTGTGCGGGATATTGTTCAATCGTTGAAAGATTTTTCTCATGTCGGAGAAAACGAATGGCAAATTGCCGACCTCCATTTGGGTTTAGATAGCACGCTCAATATCGTTAATAATGAATTAAAATATAAGGCTGTAGTGGTCAAAGAATACGGCGTGATTCCTCAGGTCGAATGTCTGGCATCTCAGTTGAATCAAGTGTTTATGAATATGCTGATCAATGCCAGTCATGCGATTGTCGACAAAGGTGTTATTACCATACGAACGGGATGTGATGACGAGTCGGTTTGGATTTCTATTTCGGATACTGGTAGTGGTATTGATCCACAACACTTGAATCGTATTTTTGATCCGTTTTTTACCACCAAACCAGTTGGTAGTGGCACTGGTTTGGGGCTTTCACTTTCTTACGGCATTATTAATAAACATAAGGGGCGGATAGAAGTCAGTAGCCAACTTGGTGAAGGTACCTGTTTTACGGTATTTTTACCCTTATACAAGAAAATATTAGAAACTTAAATCGGTGTACTCGATAGGGCTGTTGTATCAAAAAATTTTTGGTCGAGAACTGACGTAAAACAATCTGAACACCGATTAAATATAGATTTTTCTTAGGCGCATTTTCGGTCATTTTTCGTGCTCTTTGTTGCAGTTAGCTCGCTATTTACGCCTCAATCTCACAAAATTTGTCTCGAAAGCATCCGTTATCATCTCAAATCCTAAAGGGAATTCTAGCTTAAACGTAGACTAAAAAGCGGCTCTAAAGGAGCACTTAACAATGTAATCCGCTCTAGATAAGCTAACGACAAGGGTGATTTCCTCAGTTATTGGTGGATAAGTAGGGTGTCCCGCTCTAGTGCTCTCGACGTAGTTCACGTTATCCACGACAAAATCCTTTAGAATAGAGGGCTGTGAACATGTAGCAGTCCCTATCTAAGTTGGATGAGTAATTAATTAATCATGAAACTATCAAACACGCAGGAAATTATTGCCGAATTACGTGCTGGGCGTATGGTGATTTTGGTCGATGAAGAAGATCGAGAAAACGAAGGTGACTTAGTACTCGCCGCCGAATTTGTGACAGCAGAAGCGATTAATTTTATGGCCAAATTTGGTCGAGGATTAATTTGCTTAACCTTGACCCAAGAGCGCTGCGAGCAATTAAATTTACCTATGATGGCAAGTAAAAACGGCACTGCCTATGGTACCAATTTTACAGTCTCGATAGAAGCGGCTGAAGGGGTAACTACGGGCATTTCTGCGGCCGATAGAGCGAGAACCGTGCAGGTGGCGGTTGACCCTAAGATGACTGCTGACGATATCGTGCAGCCGGGTCATATCTTTCCACTGAAAGCGCAAAAAGGTGGTGTGTTGATGCGTGCGGGGCATACTGAGGCGGGTTGCGATTTTGCCCAGTTGGCAGGTCTCAATCCTTCGGCTGTCATATGCGAGGTGATGAAGGACGATGGCACGATGGCGCGGCTTCCGGACTTGCTAGAGTTCGCTACCTTGCATGGCTTAAAGATAGGGACCATTGCTGATTTGATTCGCTACCGTAGTCAAACTGAAAGCATGGTACAGCGCTTAGCCGAACGTACTATGCAAACTGCTCATGGTGAATTTACCGCGATTTTGTATAAGGACTTACCTAGTAATTCTGCCCATCTCGCATTGGTACATGGAAAGGTGCGACACGACGCAGAAGCCTTAGTACGAGTTCATCAGCCGGTATCGATTTTAGATTTGTTGGAGAGTGAGGTTTCTACGCATTCTTGGAGCATCGCGAGCGCTTTACAGGCAATTAAGGCGTCCAGTAATGGCGTCATGGTTTTGCTTAATTGTGAAGAAAGTGCTGAGCAATTATTTAGCCAGTTTAGTGCACTCACGACACCAGAAAAACGCCCACAAGCACGTGCAGCTCGTATGGACTTGCGTACTTATGGTATCGGTGCACAGATCTTAAAAGACGTCGGTGTAGGGCGTATGCGTTTATTAGCTAGCCCAAGAAAAATGCCGTCAATGACAGGTTTTAATTTGGAAATTTTGGGTTATGTCGAGACACCAAGCGCCAGTATTGAGTAAATAATTTATAGCATTATTAATGCGCTTACGCGCAAAGGAAAAATCATGACAGTAGGACATTACGAATCCAACTTAGATGGCGCAGGTGTGCGGGTAGGTATTGTGCAAGCTCGTTTTAATGAGCAAGTCGGTAATGGCTTGTTGGAGGCATGTTTAGCAGAATTAAATAAGCTAGGCGTGCTCAATGAAGATATTTTGCATGTCACCGTACCAGGTGCTTTGGAAGTGCCTTTAACCTTGCAAAAAATGGCAGCTACCCATCAATTCGATGCCCTGATTGCTTTAGGCGCAGTGATTCGTGGAGAGACTTATCATTTTGAATTGGTCGCCAACGAATCGGGTGCTGGGATTACACGGGTTGGATTGGATGCCGGTATTCCTATCGTTAATGCGATTTTAACCACCGAAGATGATGAACAAGCTCATGTACGTATGCATGAAAAGGGCGTTGATGCGGCACGTGTGGCTGTCGAAATGGCAAACCTGACCTTGGCTCTTGAAGATTTAGCTGACGCGACCGATGAGATACATTTCGAAGCCGAGTAGTAGATACAGTAGATGGACAAGGAAGTGGCTGAGTAAGTAAATGAGTAGATAAGGAAATGAAATGAACCTAAAGAATGAACACGCCAATCCCAGTAAAAATCGCTCGCCGCGTCATCGCGCTCGCGAATTTGCACTGCAGGGAATCTATCAATGGCTATTAAATAATGAAGATTCAGGCGTGATTGATGCCCATATTCGTCAAGCTCATGGTTTCGAAAAAGCGGATAGAGAGCATTTTGACGCGCTCTTACATGGTGCTATTAATCAATCAATACAATTGCGCGAAGACTTCGCCCCTTTTATTGATCGTAGTGTTGCGGATCTATCGCCGATTGAACACGCCGCACTATTGATAGGTAGCTATGAATTAAAGCATCATGCGGAAATTCCCTATCGCGTCGTCATTAATGAGGCGGTCGAATTGACCAAGTCCTTTGGCGGACAAGATGGACATAAGTATGTTAATGGCGTACTCGATAAATTGGCCGCACGACTACGTGCGACAGAAATAGGCGCAGCAAAATAAAAAAATCCCTCGTCGAACGACGAGGGATTTTTTTTCATTCAAAGCTATATTCTAATAAGACTTGCGACGGGTTCTTGCTGGTATTACTCCAAGTGGTGCGACCGTGACCCTTTATTCCCTCAAAGTCTCCTGTCCCTGAACCTGAAATGACATTGAGTGTGCTGACAGATAGGCCAGATTTTACTGAGCCTATATGCTGCAAAATAAAACCGCCGCAGCGCTCACCGATTCGTCCGGACAGATATTCAAGTCCGACAAAATTTGACGCTCCGGATGCCCCCGCGAACGCGAGACATTCAAAACGTGATCGGGCTTCGATATCGCCCTGGTATTGATGGGTTAATTTTGAACGACGCAGACCTGTCGTTGTATCTAAATTCTCATCTATCCCATATAAGATGACGGTTCCACAAGCTAACATAAACTCTCCCAAGGTTTTTGATGGTGTCTCATCATCTCAGCGAAAGTATTTGCTCTTCGCTGTAGTGCCGCACCTTTATGATTGTAATTATAGTATTTTGTCTGTAGTCGAACAATCATTTTCTTTACTTTAGACTGATTGTTTCAAAATAGCGTGTT
>JAIELM010000297.1 GCA_019752975.1 Undibacterium sp.
ACGTGAAGCCCACCGTTTTGAAGATCTCGCCCAGTTGCTCTATGCAGAACGTGGCTTAGTTCATTTATTAAAGCGTTTGCCGGGTAAGAAAATTCTCTTCACCAATGCACCGCAAGCATACGCTAAAGACGTGATTAAACACCTTAAGTTGCAAGGCCAATTTGAGCAGCACATCTCTATAGAATCCATGCGCGTACACGGCAAGTCGCAACCTAAGCCATCGAAATCCTATTTGCGCAAATTATTAGCTAAGCATGGTTGGCAGCCTAGACGATGTATTTTGGTAGAGGATAGCGCAATCAATTTACGTGCCGCTAAGGAGGTAGGTATACGGACTGTTTTAGTCACCGCGCATTCCGCTCATTACCCACAAAAAAGACTTACCAACAGTATCGATATCACAGTAAAATCGGTGTTCGAGTTAGCTAGGCATTACGGGCTCAAAAAATAGCGAAGACGATGGCCACCAAAGTTTGTCGCGCTCCCATTTACTCAAAGCATTCAATCACATGTCCATCACAAAACCTGGCGAACGCAAACTCCAAATCTTGCAAGCCTTAGCTGGCATGTTAGAAAATCCCAAAGGAGAAAAAATCACCACGGCAGCCTTGGCGGCCAAGATAGATGTATCCGAAGCGACACTTTATCGGCACTTCGCCAGCAAAGCGCAGATGTTTGAGGGCTTGATTGAATTCATCGAATCCAGCGTGTTTAGCTTGATCAATCAAATTGGCCTTGATCACAAAGAAGGCTTAGTACAGGTGCAAAATATCAGTCTAATGCTGTTAAGTTTTGCAGAGCGCAATCCAGGTATGACCAAAGTCTTAATCGGCGATGCGCTGGTCAATGAGGATCCACGCTTGCAGCAACATATGAATCAATTGATCGATAGGATAGAGCTCGCGTTTAAACAGTCTTTAAGGCTCGCTGTAGCGCATGGCGGAGGAATGGAAAAGGAAGTCGCCTTACGCGCCAATCTACTGATCAGCTTTATTTTAGGACGTTGGCAGCGTTATGCGAAAAGTGGATTTAAAGCGCTTCCCAGCGAGAACGCCATTGCGCAAATTGCGCTGTTGTTGTGAGTCATTCTTGGGATAAAAATTGCACCGTACCGCGAAAAAAATCCTGTAATTTATGTTTGAAATTCTCTCCTAATTTGCTAGGCATGCTTAAGCTAAAAATAGCCTTGTCCTGATAACTCACTTCGACTACTAACACAGCATTTTGTTCACATAAGCGACGTAGCGCTGACTCTTCGCTAAAAGCGAGCGCCAATTTAATTTCACACATCGTGATGATGGGCACTAAGTTCGCTGATTTACATGCTTCAGAAATGGCTTGTCCATAAGCGCGTGTTAAGCCTCCTGCACCTAACTTAGTACCGCCCCAATAGCGCACCACCACCGCTAAGACGTTAAAGATATCTTTGTGTACCATCACGTTATATATCGGTTTGGCAGCGGTGCCTGATGGTTCGCCATCATCGTCTAGCCCCGAGTCACCTTCACATAGGAGCACCCAGCAAACGTGTACCGCGTTGGGATGTTCAGCACGAATCCGCGTCAACAAGGCTTGCGCCTCGTTACGGCTGGTGACGGGATAAAGTTGTCCTAAGAAGCGGCTCTTTTTGATTTCAATTTCGGCGTGTGCGTGGGTTTGGAGTTGGTACATAAGTGATGACGATAACGGAAAACTGCCCTAGATTCCCGCTAAAATTCCGCGGGAAAGATCGCATAATACTTTTAGGACTTACGCAAAACAGACGCTGCCGTTGTTGCATTCGCCTCGTCGTACTAAAGTACTGTCCGGCTTCGCGCTTAGGCAGCGCAATTTTGCGTAAGTCCTAATTTTACGCAGTTTTTATGCAGTTAAAGGCTTATAACGTATGCGTTTAGGCTTGGCGCCTTCTTCACCCAAACGTTTCTTTTTATCTGCTTCGTATTCTTGGTAATTTCCGTCGAAGAAAGTCACCTGCGAATTGCCTTCAAAAGCCAAGATGTGGGTCGCAATCCTATCTAAGAACCAACGATCATGCGAGATCACCATTACGCTTCCGGCAAATTCCAACAGCGCATCTTCTAAAGCGCGCAAGGTTTCTACGTCCAAATCATTCGACGGTTCATCTAGTAAAAGTACGTTACCGCCTTGCAATAAAGTTTTCGCCAAATGTAGACGACCGCGTTCACCTCCGGAAAGATTGCCGACGATTTTTTGTTGGTCGCCACCTTTAAAATTAAAGCGACCTAAATAGGCGCGCGAAGGCATTTCAAAACGTCCTACCGTGAGCATATCAGCGCCAGCAGCCACGTCTTCAAAGACGGTTTTGGTATTGCCCAAATCTTCGCGTGATTGATCGACTAGGGAGATTTTGGCGGTTTGCCCAAGCTTGACTTCGCCGCTGTCTGGCGTATCTAAGCCCTTAATCATTTTGAATAAAGTCGATTTACCTGCGCCGTTAGGGCCAATGATTCCGACGATTGCGCCTGGTGGTACAGTGAAGCTGAGATTGTCAATCAACAGTCGATCGCCAAAGGCCTTGCTGACATTATTGAAGGAGATGACTTCATTGCCTAGACGCTCTGCGACAGGAATGAAAATCTCTTGCGTTTCATTCCTTTTCTGGTACTCGTGTTCGCTCATTTCATTAAAGCGTGCTAAGCGGGCTTTGCTCTTCGCTTGACGTGCCTTAGGATTTTGACGCGACCATTCCAATTCTTTTTGCAGTGCACGTTGGCGCGCGGATTCAGTCGACTCTTCTTGTTTTAAACGGGCTTGCTTTTGGTCCAACCATGAGCTGTAATTGCCCTTCCAAGGGATACCCGCACCACGATCCAATTCTAAAATCCATTCGGCCGCATTATCCAAGAAATAGCGATCATGGGTAATCGCAACGACAGTGCCAGGAAAGCGTAATAGGAATTGTTCTAACCAGTCCACTGACTCGGCATCTAAATGGTTGGTCGGTTCGTCTAACAAGAGCATGTCAGGTTTGGAAAGTAGCAAACGACATAGCGCTACCCGACGTTTTTCACCACCGGATAGTACGGCGATTTTGGCATCCCAGGGTGGCAAGCGTAATGCGTCTGCCGCCATCTCTAATTGCAGCTCTACGTTGTCGCCTGAGGAAGTCGAGATGATCGCTTCTAAACGTGCTTGTTCATTCGCGAGTGCGTCAAAATCGGCGTCTTCTTCCGCGTAAGCGGCGTACACCAATTCTAACTTTGCCTTGGCTTCAAATACTTCGCCTAAGGCACCTTCAACCGCTTGACGTACCGTTTGCTCGGGATCAAGTTGCGGTTCTTGTGGCAGATAGCCGATGTTGAGGTTAGGCATAGGCACAGCTTCGCCTTGGATATCTTTATCAATACCCGCCATAATTTTGAGTAGCGAAGACTTGCCGGAACCGTTCAGACCCAAAACGCCGATTTTGGCACCTGGGAAAAAAGAGAGCGAGATATCTTTAAGAATTTGACGTTTCGGCGGCACGATTTTGCCGACGCGATTCATGGTATAGACGTAGTTGGCCATTTTAATCAAGCTAAAAAGTAAGTGAAAAAATAAGTGAAAACCGAGATAAGAGGTATGTAAAACCGCACTGGCACCGTTGTTGACGTTTTTTAGCGTCATCAAAGTTACGGCTAGCGGACTGAGACGATTTTATGTCAATCCTCTGAGAATTGCGTTAGGATACCTCAAGACACGTCTCTCAGGATTTAAATGCAATGAAAAAAACTGATCTAAGAATGATTTTTTATGAGTTGCTTAAAAAATCATCGCCTGCGTGTTTCTGTTATAATAATAGACCGCGGGGAAAATCGCTATTCGCTTTTTCTCGGTACTCTTGCTGCATTTTTGTTATGGTCTATTGAGCGCTTATGGATACGATTATCAAACATCTGATGGAAATTACAGGACATCGTGATCACGACCTCTTGAATATTTCTGTCATTTCCGCCTTGAGCGAACTGACCAAGGCAGCGACTGCACGAGTCCTAGAATTGATCTATGTTGCAGATAAGGCCTATCTCAAGCCACAAATTTCCATACACAAGGGCAAGTTGCTCAGCAATGAAGAAGAAAGTGTAGTGACATTGCCAGGACTAGAGCTTGATCAATTTCCCGATTTGGCGCAAGGCTTGCTACGTCATGACGCAGTAGTGGAAAGTGTCAACGCACTTGGGGAGAGAGTAGTGTGGCTGCCGGTATGGATGAACGACAAAGTTAACGTCTGCTTAGAGATTACTGATCCCGCCAATTACAACGCCAATACCAAAGAAGTCATGAATGGCATTTTAGTGGTATATAGGAATTTTCAAAACCTACTCGACTATAGTGAGCGCGATTCTCTTACTGGGCTATTGAATCGTAAAACCTTTGACGATAATTTTTCCAAACTTTTGCGTGGAAAGACGAATTCTTCAGCTGCGCCAAAGTTGGAAGAGAGTGCAATTGAGAGACGCCATCAAGAAGATGAAAAACAACATTGGTTGGCGGTGCTGGACATCGATCACTTTAAGCGAGTCAATGACCAATTTGGACATGTGTATGGCGACGAGGTGTTAATCTTAGTCGCCAATCTTATGCGTTCTTCCTTTAGACCTAGCGACAAATTATTTCGTTTTGGCGGTGAGGAGTTCGTGATTCTCTTACGTTCGACCTCACAGGAAGCTGCGCAAACTGTTTTTGAGCGTTTTAGAGAAAATGTCGCCCAATATCCGTTTCCTCAAGTAGGTACGGTCACCATTAGCATAGGCTTTGTACAGATCAACCCCTTTGATCCGGCGGTAGCAATTATTGGCCGTGCAGATCAGGCTCTCTACTACGCCAAGAGCCACGGTCGTAATCGCGTATGTCAGTTCGAAACCCTCGTGCAACAAGGTGATTTGAAGGTGGAAGTGTCAGAAGACAGCGTGGAATTTTTCTGATGAGCGCGCGCTAACGGTGTTACTGCAATGGAGCTAAAGTAATGGAGCTAAAGTAATGGAGTTAAGGCAGCTGCGCTACTTCGTCGCGATTGTTGACCATGGCTCTCTTTCACGTGCCGCGCGGGTTCTGCATATCGTACAGCCAGCATTAACTCAGCAAATCCAACAATTAGAAGAAGAACTTGGCGCATTGTTGCTTCATCGGTCGGCGCAAGGTATGCAAGCGACCGATACGGGTAAAGTCTTCTATCAACATGCGTTGGCGATTCTTAAGCAAGTCGCTGACGCGAAATCTGCGGTCAATCAGTCGGCAGATAATCCGAGTGGTACGGTAGCGTTAGGGATTCCTCAGAGCGCTTCGGGTGCGCTGGCTTTCCCGCTATTGACTAAGGTACGTGCTGCCTATCCTGATATCGTATTTCAATTAACCGAAGAACTCACTGGAAATTTGCAAGAGCAATTAGCTTCCGGCCGACTCAACTTGGCAATATTGTTTGATGACGGGCAATTAGGCAAATTTAGTACTCGTCATTTAGTAGAAGAAGAGATGATGTACATCACTCGTGCGGATTCCCAATTCGCCTGCAAACGTAAAACCATCACACTAGAACAAGCCCTGCAAGTTCCACTGATCCTACCCAGCATACAGCACGGTGTCAGGCCACGCATAGAACAAGTGGTGCGACAACGAGGACTGAGTATTGAACAAGTGATTGATATCACGTCGATTGCGATATTAAAGTCGGCTTTAATGGCCGATATGGGTGCCACTATTTTACCGGTCTCTCC
>JAIELM010000257.1 GCA_019752975.1 Undibacterium sp.
GCAGAGAAAAAATAATCGCAAAAACCTAGAAGTAACATCAACGATCAAGACCGGTTACAAGAATTTTCCATGCACCTTAAATTGCTCAGTTGCCCTTACCAACTCAGTAGCAATACCCGGCTCGGTTGCCGCATGTCCGGCGTCATTAATGATATGCAACTTACTTTTAGGCCAGGCTTGATGCAAGCGATATGCCGAAACCGGTGGGCAGATTACGTCGTAACGACCCTGTACTATCACGGCAGGAAGGTGGCGTATTTTATGGATATTTCTGATTAATTGATCTTCATCCATAAATGCCGCATTACGCATGTAATGCGCTTCCAGTCGCCCTATTCCTAAACTCACTTCATCACTTTCAAAATCCTCTATCGCTTGCGGCTGTGGTTCTAAGAATAAACAAGAACCTTCGTAACGGCTCCAATGGCGCGCAGCGTCTTTATACACAGCTGGTTCGTCACTGAATAATCGCTTGATATACGCTTGCATTAAATTGCCACGCTCACTACTTGGCATAGCGGCGGCAAACTGTTCGTGAACTTCAGGGTAAAAATTGGCGACCCCATTAACAAACCATTCCACCTCAGCCTTAGTACAAAGAAAAATACCACGTAAAACAAAACCTAAACAACGCTCAGCATGGGCTTCGCCATACGCCAAAGCCAATGTAGAACCCCAAGACCCGCCGAACACTAACCACTCCTCTATTCCTAACATCTGACGAATTTTTTCTATGTCATCAATCAATAGTGCCGTCGTATTATTACGGTATTCGCCCAAGGGTTGAGATTTGCCCGCACCACGTTGATCAAATAGGACGATACGATAATGCGCAGGATCAAAGAATCTTCTGTGAGTCGGGGTGGTTCCGCCACCAGGTCCACCATGTAAAAACAGAACTGGCTGCCCATCGGGATTGCCACTTTCTTCCCAATATAAGGTGTGCAGTTCATCTACCGGTAACATAGCATGACGATACGGCGCTATCGGAGGAAACATGAGGGTGTTTTCTGTCATGGAATTTACTTCTTCAATCTAAAAAAATAGTTACGTTAAAATCGAAAGGAAAAATCAGCCGGAATCTCCGCATAACGCTCAACTAAGCAAATACTGCCCGCCAAGTCGCAAAGCCAGCGAAACAACATAGAATCGCGCCCAACAAATGTAAAGCACTATGTCCTAAGGCCCAAGCCCAATCGCCTTTTTGCATCAAACTCATGGCCTCTGCGGAAAATGTGGAAAAAGTCGTCAAGCCACCCAAAAATCCCGTCACCAAAAACAACTTCCATGCGGGCGATAAATCAGGATAAGTCGAGAACAATCCTACACAAATACCAATAGCATAGCCACCAGTCAAATTGGCAATCAGGGTACCCAAAGGCAAGCTCACCAGCACCGAGTTAAAGCACAAACCCAAAGCCCAACGCAAGCAAGCTCCCAAGGCAGCACCCAAACTAACGGCAAGAATTCCTAATGCGTTCATCGTGGTTCGTCACCGAGATGAGCAAGCTCACTTACGCGCCACTTAGACGCGGCAGAGGCATCGCTCTCGCGCGCGTCAACCCAATGAGCACCATTGGGCGTATTTTCTTTTTTCCAAAATGGTGCCAGTGTTTTGAGGTAGTCCATCATAAACTCACATGCAGCGAAAGCTGGACCACGATTTGCACTGGCCGCAACCACCAAGACGATTTGATCGAGCGGCTGCAATACCCCAACCCTATGTATGATCAAAACATCTTCTAAGCTCCAACGCGTTTGCGCTTGCTGGGCAATATCTTGCAGTGACTGCTCGGTCATGCCAGGATAGTGTTCCAACTCCATCGCCTGCACTTGCGAGTCTTCATTGAAATCACGCACTAAACCAACAAACACCACGACCGCGCCTATCGCCGCATTATTTGCACGTAATTTAGCCACTTCGGTGGTGAGATCAAAATCTTCTGTTTGCACTAATATCAAAACTAGCCCCCTGTTACCGGTGGAAAAAAAGCCAATTCATCACCGTCTTTAAGTGCGACATCTTGCACTAGCATTTGATGATTGCAAGCCATCCGCACTGGGCGTTCAAGGCTTAAAGCATCGGCCCAAATTGCACTTCGGGCGATCAATAATTGCCGCACTTCCTGCGCGGTATAAGGCGTATTAGCTAACTCCAAAACTTCACTGGAACATGCTAGCTTCTCCCGAATACTAGCAAAAAATTTTAATTGAATTTTCATACTTCTTCATACTTTTTCATACTAATTGTTATTTCAAACGGCAATTTTAAAAAGCGATCTTGAATTCAACAGCGCAGCAAAATACAAACTCAGTATGGTGCCTCACAGTAAACCAGCGAACGGGATAAACTTCACCAAATCACCCTGCGCGACCGTGCCGCCAGCAGGCAAATCAATCAAGCCGTCACCCCACACTGCCGAACTGAGAACACCCGAACTTTGATTCGCGAAGCAATCTAAGCCGCCATCTTGATTAATTTTTGCGCGTAAAAATTCATTCCGCTTATCAGCCTTAGTGATCGCAAAATCCGCGCGCATCCAATACGACTGCGGGGTCAGATTGGTAACGTTCTGCAAGCGCAAAATAAAGGGCCTAACGAAAAGCAGGAAAGTCACTAAACTCGATACAGGATTACCTGGCAAGCCTAAGAAAAAAGCATTATCACCACTCTCTACATCGCTACCACGTCGCACCTCGCCAAAAGCCAAAGGCTTACCCGGCTTAACGGCGATTTGCCACATATTGATACGCCCTTCTGCTTCCACCGCAGGTCGAACATGATCTTCTTCGCCTACCGAAACGCCACCGGAGGTAATGATCAAATCATGTCCCGATGCGGCAGCTCTTAAAGTGTTACGAGTCGCGTCCAAATTATCCGGCACTATCCCGTAATCCGTAATCTCGCACCCTAAATTTTGTAACAGCGCAGTCAATAAAAAACGATTGGAATTATAGATCGCGCCTGCCTTAAGGGGTTCGCCCGGCATCGTCAATTCATCGCCAGTAAAAAAAACCGCGACGCGTAATCTCCGCAGTACTGGCAAAGTCGCCAAGCCTACCGATGCTGCCAATCCCAATTCTTGTGCTCGCAAACGCACCCCTACTGGCAAAATCTCCGCACCAGCAAGTATATCTTCTCCTCGCCTGCGTATCCACTCCCCCAATTTTGGCGCATGCCCTACGTGGACATAGGTTTGATCCCCCTCAATTTCCACACTGCACTGCTCTTGCATCACCACCGCATCGGCTCCCTCAGGAATAAATGCACCGGTGAAAATACGAGCCGCAGTACCTACGCTCAAGGGAGTACCTATGTGTCCAGCTGGAATACGTTGTGATACCAATAGTCGTGCCGCACCATCAACACAATCGCCAACCCTTACCGCGTAACCGTCCATATGGGTATTATCTTGCGGCGGCACGTTCAACATAGAACGCTGTGCTTGCGCTAGCACTCGTCCATTGGCCGATAAAGTAGGAATCGATTCGATCTCAGTCACTGCCCGTGCAGCACCAAGCAAAAGATTCAGTGCTTCTGCTACGCTTAACATGGTTTTGTTCTGTATCATGATGCAAACAAGTAGGTGTAAATGGCAAAGAACTGAGAAAACTTATGCAGAATCGTCCCAACTAAACAAACCAGCGTAGGCAATTAGCACAAGTACTAAAACTCTCATCATTAGGACTTACGCAAAACAGACGCTGGCGTTGTTGCTATCGCCGTTTGCTAAACTAAGGTACTAATGTACTGCCTTCGGCTCTGCGTCTAGTCAGCGCAATTTTACGTAAGTCCTAATCATAAAGGAAAAACCAACATGGCAAAGAAAAAAGACGAACTCGATGAAGAGACGATGGCAGTGATTACTTGGTGCATAGAGGTCGAATTGCATCTAGTCAAAGGTGGCGCAACGCAGGCACAAGCGCAAGACTATATAGAAGAGGAGATCGAGTTTTTAACTGATCAATTTTATGATGGTTTGACACCGGAAGAGGCTGCAAAAGTGGCGCTAAGCGACGAATAAAGGCAAATAATTCCGCGAGGTCACAATAGTAAGTAAGGTGCGCGGTGCGCACCTTATCCTGCTCAGTTTACTTCTTATCGTAATAAGAGCGGGTGGTTTCCACTGGTATTGCTTGACCATGCTGATCGCTATCAGAACGTAGATTCATCGCCACCAGCAAAAAAAATAATTTGACTAGCATAAAAGCAACGAACAAAGTCAATACCAAGGGAAGAATGGTCAATAACAGTGCCAATCCTATGCAGAGAATCAACAACCTAGGCAAAGGCGTACGTTGCAAGGCGAGCCCAACTTTGCGTCCCACGCTACTTAACTCCTGCCAGGATTGACGAAAGACGGAATACAAATATTGTTTGCTTGTGCTTTTCATGATTTTCCTTTGAATGATCAAATCTGTGGACTAGTAGTGGACTAGTAAAAGCATAGTTCAAACTAAGTCTCGACCTACTGACTATCCGACCAAAAGGCATTTTTAATGGGCAAACTGCCAAAAATACGACTTAAGCTGCAACTCGTACCTGCATTTCGGCCTTTCGTCGCAAAGTGCTAGCTACTTGTCTGTAAAATCACTAAAGTATAAACTTGAACTTACGCAAAACAGACGCTGGCGTTGTTGCTATACCCTTGTCGTACTAAAGTACTGCCTTCGGCTCTGCGTCTAGCCAGCGCAATTTTGCGTAAGTCCTATAAACTTATTCACTCTCCAAATTAAACCAAGATTTTCCAATAGCACCCTAGGTGCGCCGAATGGAACATCTCGGTTAAATGCTTTTAGAAAATAAGTCGGCAGATACAATTCTCCAACAATTTATTCGACAAAACACTCGGAATTTGAATTACACTTAAGCGCTTTCAGGCTCATGCGAAAACTCAGATTCGCTGCGAAGAGCCTAAGCTTTTTGCCATTTACATGGAGTATGAACAATCATGAACACGAAATCGTTTTCCCTTGGTATTGTCTTATTCGCAGTTATTGGTGCCGCTTTTGGCCAGGAAATGGCAGCACAAGAATTTGTTGTGCCAGCGTCACAAGTTAATAATTCACAGCTTAATAATTCACCAGTTAGTGCCTCACAGACTTGCCAAGAAAACTGCACTTCAGAAGCGGCAAAAAATCAAAACGACGCCGCACAAAATAGTGGCAACAACAGCGGCAGTGCTCCGCAAATTGATCGCAGCGGCATGGATAAAGCCTCCATACATCTACAAATATTGCAACAAACGACACCCCGATTTACCGAATCGAGTGGCGTTAAGAAACCCACTATGGACGACAAAAAATCGTCTACCAAATCACAAGATAACTCCTAATACAGAGCGGATCGATCGATCCGCTTACTCAGGATGATGGAAGTCGACGTCTGACGAACACCATCTAGAGCGCCGATTTGATCCAGCAACTTATCTAGGATTTCCGTACTTGCACAGCGTAGAGTGAGCATATAATCGATTGCTCCACTTACTGCGCACAGGCTTTCCACTTCAGGCAAGGCCAGTAAAAACTTAATCAAACCAGTCACCATCTTGGCTTCTATCGACAGACCGACGTAAGCACGCACGCTCGGTTGGTACATGGTTTGATTCAGCTTTAAGCCATAACCGGCAATGACTTCACGTTTTTCTAGATTGGCGATACGCGCAATCACGGTAGTACGCGCTATTCCTACTTGCTT
>JAIELM010000204.1 GCA_019752975.1 Undibacterium sp.
ACTTGATGATCTGCTGCCAGCCATAGCTTGGTATCTAACTGTTCGGAACGCATCATATAGTTTTCTATGATGACCGCGATCGAAGCACCATCTAGGGGCACGATACCTTGGTAAGCTTGTTGACCTGGTAGTTTTTCATTCGGATCAAGCGTGATGATAAAACGCCCTTTGCCATGTTGGTTGATTAAAGAGTTTACACTCGCGTCGTCGGCGATCTGCGCATGCTCGACCAACTTGGCCGTGGCGCGCAAGTGCATTTGTGAATCGCATTCGACTACCATGAGTTTGACTGGGCCATCACCATGAATTTGCATGACCATGGTGCCGTTAAATTTGAGATTGGCGGAGAGTAGGGCGGTAGCGGCTAATAGTTCGCCTAAAATAACTTTGACCGCTGCGGGATAATGTTGATGTGAGAGAATTTCTTGCCAAGTCGTGGGAAGTTCCACTAACTCACCGCGAACGCCTGCATGTTCAAACATGAATTTTTGTAGGTTGTCTTGCACTTGATGTCCTAGTCTAGTCGTTTTAACTGTGTTTTGTATTCCTGCGCACCGCTTACATAATGAGCGCTATTGGCTTGCATTTTTAGGATTTCTTCTGGCGTTAGTTCCCGTATCACTTTGGCAGGTGCTCCAACGATGAGAGAATTGTCTGGAAATTCTTTGCCTTCTGTGACCAAAGCTCCAGCACCTATTAAGCAATTTTTGCCTATCTTGGCACCGTTGAGAATCACCGCTTGTATGCCGATTAAACAGCCATCCTCGATCTGGCACCCATGCAGCATCGCTTGATGTCCGACAGTGACGTTTTTTCCTAAGCTTAGCGGGTAACCTATGTCGGTATGTAAAACGCAAGCCTCTTGCACATTACTGTTTTCTCCTATGTGTATTAGTTCATTATCTCCCCGTACAGTGGCACCAAACCAAATACTGGCATGGGCGTCAATCTGTACTTTGCCTATGATGGTGCTGTTGTCAGCGATGTAGGCCGTGGGATCGATCTGGGGGGAGAAATCTTTGAACTGGTAAATGCTCATAAATACTTTCTATACGCGAACTCGTCGTAAAATAGCAGGATCAGAAAATTACCGTATTTTACCTCAAGCATGAATCGATATCCGAAGCAAGATCCGAAGCAAGACCAGAAGCAAGATCAGAAGCAAGATCAGAAGCAAGATCAGAAGCAAGATCAGAAGCAAAACATAGAGGCGAGCGAATCTCATAGTCAGTGTAGTCAAGATGTACGTGAGTTAGCTTTGCAATGCCTAGTAGAACCCGATGCCCGAACCAAAGCTAAGGACGTGCAGGCTTTGCACACCCGTTTTTTACAAGGTGAGTTGAGTCTGGACATCGTCATTAGTCTGGCGGTGACTAAGCCAATACCCGGTCGTCCTGAGCGCCCGGAATTAGTACCACCTTTGGGCGTTAAAAAACGCGCCATGAATACCGTGGAAGGACGGGCTATTTTGATCCATGCATTAGCGCATATTGAATTTAATGCGATTAATTTGGCCTTAGATGCATTGTGGCGTTTTCCACATATGCCAATAGAATATTACAGCGATTGGCTGCTAGTCGCGCAGGAAGAGGCTTATCATTTCACTTTGTTGGCTGATCATTTACTTAGTTTAGGTTATGCGTATGGCGATTTTCCTGCGCATAATAGCTTATGGGAATTGGCTGAACGCACCACTGATGATGTGCTGATTCGTATGGCCTTAGTACCACGCACGATGGAAGCGCGTGGACTGGATGCGACACCGGCGCTGAGAGCAAAATTAGCACAAGCGGGTGATATGGCCGCAGCAGGAATCTTAGATATTATTTTGCGTGATGAAATTGGTCATGTGGCTATTGGTAATCGCTGGTTTGCTTACTTATGTCAGCAGCGCGGTTTAGATCCGATCGACAGTTTTGCGCAATTAGCGACCGCCTACAGAGCGCCACAATTACGCGCACCATTTAATGTTCAAGCGCGCTTGGCGGCGGGGTTTAGTCAGGCAGAATTGGACGCGATGAAGATAAGTTAGGGCGGAAGAACAAGCATGTATCTACATAAAAATATCCTGAAGAATTTATTGTTGTCATTGCTTGCCTTGACGCAGTTAAGTTGCAGCACGCCGACCACAGTTGCATCAGGTGGCAGTACGCACATTACCGAGCGTGTCCTTAAAAAGAAAATCCTGATGACTGGTTTTGCGGTGGCTCAGCCTATGCAGGTGCAGGATCTCGACGATATTGCCCAAGGTTTGCCACGCGAAATTCTCCGTCGTTTAGAAAATTCCGGCGCATTCTTGACCCGTCAATCAAAAAACCTACTATCCACCAATCTGAAACAAGAAATGCCAACGGCTAAATTGGTTCAGCAAATTGCCGCTGACAATGATGCGCAGTTTGTGATTGCTGGCGAGGTACGTAGTGCCAATACTCGAAGTGACAAAAAATACTGGGGACTATGGGAAAGCAAAACGCGTCAGATTGAAATCGAGTTTGCCATTTATGATGGTATGAGCGGTGTATTTTTAAGTCGCCATCACTTGCTGAGGCCCGCTGAAGACGATACAAAAATTGGTCGCGATAAGACCTTTGGAAGTAGCGCTTTCTATGCCACCAATTTTGGCAAGGCGATCGACGCAATCATTGAGGAATCTAGCGCTTGGATACGCACCGATTTAGCTCACTATCCGATGATCGCGAAGATTATTCAAGCCAATGCCAGCCAAGTCGGCATAGACGCAGGCGTGACTTCAAATCTGCGAGTGGGCGATCAGGGCTTAGTCGTAGCCGACTATGTTCAACTACCTTTCAACGGTATGAGCTCACAACAATCGCAGCCTAGTCAATACGGCACGCCGCAAGCGAGCATGGGAAAAATGAAACTGATCCAAGTGCAATACCCCTTTAGCGTTGGTGAGTTGGCTGCTGAGACGCAAAGTGATTATGCTAAAGTGAAAGTCGGTGATTATGTACGCTTCGATGTGCAAAAATAATCTTTGGTCGCACTTGTTTGTAAAACTTAGTCATATACTTTTGCGTTGAATTGATGCGGTTTTTAATTTCTTACCTACCTAAAGCTTTTTTCTAATCTACCGATAACAGCGTCGTGGGTTGTTAAGGAGGGGATTATGAAAATCACTGACTCTGATGTCACGCTGGCATCGAAGCACGTATATCAAGCTCAACGAGATGTGCAAGAGAGTTTGCGTACTTGGGTGGGCGCTACTCGCCCTGACTTTGAAGGTAGGCATGCTGGCACCATTCCTCAAGCCGCTCCTCAAATCCCTGCTAGAACTTCTAGTGAAGTACAATTGTCTGACGCTTCTCGTTATGCTCAATCGCAAGAGGCGCAGGCGATACAAGACGCTGGTGATGCAGCAGAAAACGATCCACGAATACGCCTCATTAAGAGCTTGCTTGAATATATGTTGGGGCATGAGATACGCTTATTTGATGCATCTCGTTTGGCAGGTAGTACAGAATCGAATTCTACTACGCCAGCATCTACCAATTCCTCGACACTTCAAGCTCAGTCACAAGCGCAGTCTTCACCTCAGCCTCCTTCTCAATCTCAACTCAAAGGATTCGGGACGGAATATGATTATCATGCCTCGTACACCGAAACAGAGCACACTAGTTTTCAAGCCAGCGGCGTGATTCACACTGCGGATAATCGAGAAATAAAATTTGACCTTTCGCTAGAGCTTCAGCGTAGCTATCACGAAGAAGTGAATGTCAGTGAACGTAGCGGTGACGCAAAAAAAATTGACCCCTTGATCTTGAATTTTTCAGGAGGTGCTGCACAACTCACCTCACAAAAATTTGCCTTTGACTTAAATGCAGATGGTAAAACAGAGAATATCTCTTTTGTACAAGGGGCAGGCTTTCTTGCGATCGATAAAAATGTGGATGGTAAGATCAATGACGGTAAAGAATTATTTGGTCCTAATACGGGTAATGGATTTGCTGAACTTAAAGCCTATGACAGTGATGGCAATGGCTGGATAGATGAAAATGATCCTGCTTACGCATTGCTCAAGATATGGAGCAAAGATGGTGCAGGAAAAGATCAGTTACAAAGCCTAAAACAAGCCAATGTAGGAGCACTATTTTTAGGTAATTCGGCGACCGAGTTTGCTATCAAAGACGATAAGAATCAAACCCAAGCACAGCTGGTTTCCAGTGGATTATGGCTCAGTGAAGATGGCAAAGCGCATAGTTTGCAACAGATCGATTTGGTGGCTTGATTAGTATAGGAATTACGCAAAACAGACGCTAGCGTTGTTGCGTTCGCCTTGTCGTACATTGCACTGCCTGCGGCTTCGCCCCTAGCCAGCGCAATTTTGTGTAAGTCCTAAGGTAGTGCGTGCTAACGCGGTTTAATCGATCCATATGAAAACGTGCTGACTTCTTCGTCTAAACATCCTTGCGTTTTTAGTTTTTGATGAAGTTCTAGGATGTGATTGATCTCGCCACCCGGGAAGCGACGTTCCACTTTGAGTATCGCCTTATTCTCCACTTTACTATCTGAAGTGAGTGTCACTATATCTTTTTCATGGTTGAAGAGTTTGCTGCAACGCTCTACCAATTCCACTTTGTCGGTGCTTAGTGAATATTGCAATTGCATGGCGTTTTCTTGCTGTGTGTAGATATTGCCCTTTCGATCTAGCGAGATCGTCCCCATGAGGAGATAGGTTTTGACACTGTAGTAAGCGACGCCTATAGCGCACAAACAGAGGATTATTTTTTTTAGCATTTTATGTTCGGTATTTATTGTTATCTGTGTCGGTGGGTCTGACAAAAAGCGATCAGTGCATTGCATCGAAGCCTTCTCTGTCGAACGTCGGAACATGTACTCAGCTCACAGCATCAAACAAAGCATAAAAAATATGGCGGGCTTGAAGCGCTAAATTTCCGCGTTCGTGGGAAAGACAGTAAAAGTACAGATGACCTGTGTTGTGGTTACGCTGTGTGTGGTTAATTAGAATCTTAGAAACGATGATGATAACAAAAAAATCCTCACCACTCTAGGTGGGTTTAGTCGGTCATAGCTGAACCGTGAGCGCTTTGTACATGGCTTATATGTCGAATATTAGCGCGTAGCTGGCACAAACTCAGCATTTCATACCACTCAATTTGTAATCCATCCCCACAATTTGCACACTCGGCGAACTCTTCATTGACCCTGTTGTTGCCTCGGCGGATACTGATCGTTTTGCCACCTTCCATCACTCTGGAGAAAAATATGACATCGACGAAAGCAAAGCTTCCTAATCAATCCCGTCTCTGCACCATGATAGGGGCGATCCTATTGACTAGTGCGCTGTATTCACCTGTACACGCGGCCGATCAAGCTTGGGTCACCAAAAGTAATGACAATGCCAAACTTTTATTGCAGCTGATGGGTAAATACTCGCCTGAGGGGGCCGGTGCGATGGGTGTTGATGGTTTGGATGAACAAATTATCGATATGTCGCGCGATTTGTTTGACGTGAAAAACAAAGAGACTTTAGCGGTGATTCGCGAGTTGCAAAAGCGATTGAAAGCTGAGACCAACGGTAAAATTAAGCAAGACTTGCAGATTTTGATCGGTAGTGCAGAAGATGGTATGCGTAGTGATGCTTTGAGCCGACAATATTTTATTCCATTCGATGATATGACGCGTCTGATTTTCGGCG
>JAIELM010000131.1 GCA_019752975.1 Undibacterium sp.
GATAGCGTATCGCAAGCAAAAGCCGAATTGATCACTTGGCAAAAAGAACCTGATATTTTTGCCCGAGAAAATGCACCGCTCAACTTATGGCAAGTCGTACAAACACTGCAAAACAACTGCCCTGCCGATACCATCATTACCAATGGCGCAGGCAATTACGCGACCTGGGCGCATCGTTATTTTTCATATGGTGGCTTTCGTACCCAATTAGCACCCACCTCTGGTGCGATGGGATATAGCGTGCCCTCTGGTGTTGCCGCAAAAATCGCGCAACCAGAACGCACCGTAATCACCTTTGCTGGCGATGGAGAGTATCTGATGAATGGTCAAGAACTCGCCACGGCGGTGCAATATCGTGCGGGGCTTATCATCATCGTGTTTAACAACGGTATGTACGGCACCATACGCATGCATCAAGAAAAGGAATTTCCCACGCGCGTCTCGGGTACGGATCTCACCAATCCCGACTTTGCCGCACTAGCGCGGGCTTTTGGCGCTAGCGGTGAAGTAGTCACTCAGACCGAAGATTTTGCGCCAGCCTTACAACGTGCCCTTACGCATACACGTCAAAATAACTTACCCGCTCTAATAGAATTACGTTACGACGGAAATTTAATCACCCCAAATGCCAGCTTGGAAAAATTACGGCAGACAGCGCAAGCAAGGAAATTAGGCTAGGACTCAGCTTGGCTAAATTGTCCCAAAATTACGCCAAAATCAGCTTGCCATTTGTTAGCACAACACCGATACTTGCGCTAATTTTATTTAGACTATAGGAAAGCTAGAATGTCTTCTCACGCCGTAAAAATCCTCACCAGCACTTGCTTAGCAACATTCTTTAGCGCCCTTAGCATCCCCGTTTTCGCTGGCAACGATCTCAATAAACTGAGCACACTACAACAAGCCGAATTTAACCGGCTAGCCAAGGATTTGACCTCGGTAGCCAGCTATAAAGCGAATAGTCCGGCTACGCCGCTAGGACTAACAGGCTTTGATGTCGCTGCCGAGCTGGCGGTAAGCCAATTAAGTGACAGCAATGTATGGAAGAAGGCAGGAGCCGATGTGTCTACTTTGGTTTTACCTAAACTGCATATCCATAAAGGCCTGCCGAAGAACTTCGACATCGGCGCCTCCATCTCCATGTTGCCGAACTCATCGATGAAACTGCTAGGTGTAGAAGCACGTTATGCCTTATTCGAAGGTGGCATTGGTACACCAGCGGTAGGTCTACGTGCCGCCTACAGTCAATTGTCTGGCGCCAGTCAATTGGATTTCAATTCAAAAAGTGTGGAGATTGTCGCTTCCAAAGGGTTCGCCATGTTCACACCGTATATCGGCGCAGGACAGGTCTGGGGCAGTGCTCAGGCGCATGTTCTTGGACTGCAAAAAACCACTCCCACTGCAGGTAAAATTTTTGCCGGACTCAATGCCAACTTTGGTTTAATGAATCTCGCAGGCGAATTGGATAAAACCGGCGAAAATCAAACCCTCAGCGTCAAACTAGGTTTCCGGTGGTAGCATGCAAAATCCTGCTATGTCTTTTTACTTGTTAGGTGAAAGAGCTGCAGTAATGCAGTCGCACTCACCGAGCAGCATAGCAGTACAAAGAAAAATCTGGTGCGTAGCGCAGCAATTGCAATTACGTGCCTGCTGTGAAGATATTGTGCCCGGAATGAATAATCTCACCGCGATTTTCGATCCCTACTTACACTCCAGCACCAGCATCTTAGCCACTTTAAAAAACCTATGGGACGCCGCAACCTCGAGTCATTTTTCTGGACGAGAAATCACCATTCCGGTGCACTATGGCGGCGGGGCGGGTCCTGATTTAGAAGTGGTTGCGCTCGCCAATCGTTTAGAACCAGAACAAGTAGTGCGATTACACAGCGAGGCAAGCTATTTAGTATTCTTTCTTGGCTTTCAGCCTGGCTTTGCATACCTGGGAGGGCTACCAGAAAAGCTCGCCACTGCACGCCGCTCTGAGCCTAGGTTGAAGATTCCCAAAGGCTCCGTAGGAATAGGCGGAAGCCAAACTGGAATCTATCCTGCGGATAGCCCCGGCGGCTGGCAAATCATAGGTCGCACAAGCTTCACTTTATTTAATTCTGAAAGTAAGCAGCCCTGCTTACTGCTGCCAGGAGACACAGTACGCTTCGCGGTGGAGAGTCTGCATGTCTAAACGAGCCGAGATCGAAATCATCAAAGCCGGGCTACAAACCACAGTACAGGACTTAGGGCGAGTAGGATCCCGCCATTTGGGCATAGCGCAAAGTGGCGCGCTCGATAGACCCTCATTCCAGCTAGCCAACTACTTGGTAGGCAATGCAGCGCACGCAGCAGGTGTAGAAATCGTGGTCGGCCCGGTTCAGATTCGCTTTCACAGCAAATGTTGGTTTGCGCTGACGGGTGCTGACTTCGATGCTAGGTTAAATGGTGAAAGAGTAGCACCAGCTTGGCGCGTGCTAGCTAGTGCAGGCGATTTGCTTAGCTTATCCGGTACGCGCTACGAGTCTCGATGCTATCTCGCGTTAAGCGGTGGTATCGACGTACCCGAAGTATTAGGGGCTTGTGCCACCGATTTACCTGCCCGATTTGGCGGCTACCAAGGACGTGCTCTTCGCGCTGGCGATTTTTTGAGCCTAGGTAATGGACGGCAATTTGATAAATCTATGGGAGTCCTGCAAAGAACATGGACGCCAGAAATACGCGCCATCGCCGGTCCAGAATATACCCAATTTAGTGAAGCCTCACGTAGTTCATTTTGGCGCCAAGCATGGAAAGTCAGCCATCAAAGTAACCGCATGGGTTTTCGCTTACAAGGCCATGCGCTGCAACGGGTGATCACTAGCGAACTACTCTCACACGCAGTGTTACCCGGAGTCGTCCAAGTTCCACCGAACGGTCAACCCATCGTTTTATTAGCTGATGCGCAAACCACTGGCGGCTACCCGCGCATTGCCACGGTGATAGAAGCTGACCTATGGAAAGTCGCACAAACGCCAATTGGGACGAGCTTTTGTTTTGAACAATGCAGCTTAGCCACGGCTTTGGATGCGCAAGAAAAATGGCGTAAAGAATTTGCCCGTTTTGATTGGTTACAACATGCCAAATAGAACTGAAAGGACTGAACACTCCTTCCGCGTCGATCTCAATGCCGACCTAGGAGAGGGTGGTGCGTTCGATGCTCAGATTTTATCCTTTGTCAGTTCCGCCAATATCGCTTGTGGCGGGCATACAGGGGATCATGACAGCATGCGCTTAGCGCTACAACAAGCGCAAGAAAAACAAGTCGTGGTCGGCGCACATCCTAGCTTTGTCGACAGCCTCCACTTCGGGCGCGTGACTCAAGATTTTGATGCGGGAGATGACGCAGCGTTCGACACGCTGTATGAGCAATTGTGTGAGCAAGTGCAAACACTGATGCAAATCGCCGCCCCACTACACATCAAACTCGCCCATCTCAAACCTCACGGCGCACTCTACAACCAAGCTGCTCAACATCCTCAACTAGGGCAAGTATTAATCCGCGTCATACAGACCTGTGACCCTACACTGCATCTGGTCTGTTTGGCAGGCAGTCCACTAGTGGCACAAGCACGACTGGCAGGCCTACTAGTCAGAGAAGAAGCTTTCGCCGACCGCGCTTACCTAGCCGATGGCAGCTTAGTACCACGCAACCAGCCAAGAGCATGTTTGGAAAATGACTTCGACGTACTAACACAAAGTTTGCTCATCATAGAAAAAAATCAAATCCGCGCCATCGACGGCACGATATTTAAGCTCAAAGCAGATACGCTTTGCCTTCACGGCGATGGCGAACATGCTTTACACTTAGTACGAACACTACACAGCGCCTTCACCGAACGCGGCATAGCGATCCAAGCGTAGCCGGACCCGTCACAAAATACCATCAAGGAAGAATAAAATGGACAGCAGCATATGGCTACCCCTGATTGGCATCCCGATTATTGTTTTAGGATTTGCCTTTCGTTTTAATCCCCTGTTAGTGGTAGTCCTTGCAGGCCTCGTAACTGGTCTGGCTGTCGGCATGGACTTCTTCGTTCTACTAGAAACTTTTGGTGAAAAATTTATGACGAGTCGGCAATTAGCCGTCGTCATATTAATTTTCCCTGTGATCGCCTTATTAGAAAAATTTGGTCTCAAAGAACGTGCACAAGCCTGGGTCGCTGGCATCAAGAGCGCCACCGCCGGACGGATTTTTATGCTGTATTTATTGGTACGGCAAGCGACCGCCGCCCTAGGGCTCACCAGTCTATGCGGACATCCACAAACTGTGCGCCCACTATTAGCACCGATGGCCGAAGGCGCTGCAATCAATCTCCATGGTGATCTACCGGAAGCGCTGAGACAAAGGATCTTGGCGCACGCCGCAGCATGCGACAATATAGCGCTATTCTTTGGTGAAGATATTTTTATCGCCTTTGGTGCAGTCTTGTTGATGAGTAGCTTCCTCAAAGAAAATGGCATCAGCAATATCGACCCCTTGAGCATAGGGCTATGGGCCGCGCCGACAGCGCTGTGTGCCCTGCTGATCCATCTATTTAGGCTATCTCTATTAGACGCCAGTATCGCCAAAGAAATATCCGCTTGGCGGGCAAAAAATCCACCGATAAAGGAGGCCTAAGATGAGCAGTTCAATTATTGCCTCACTGAGCGCTTCCCTGCTCAGTATTAATCTCGTCTTCTATCTAGTCGGACTGGTGATCATGGCCGTCGCTTGGTTTAACCTCATCGATAAAAGCAATCCTCTACGCTACACCACCGCACTATTTTGGTTTTTATTCGGCATGGGAATTCTATTTGGCGACCTGATGTTGCTGTACTTAGGAAAATCCCTGACTTATAAAATTTTAGGCAGCAATGTCATTCTGCTGGCCTTGCTCGCGGGAGCCAATTTAGTCGGCAAAGGTCAAACCAAGAGCGATGAACACGCAGCCAAAATCACCTATGCCAATCGACTAGGCGATCGCTTATTTATACCCGCCCTGTGCATTCCCGTCATCACGGTCATTCTCACTTTAACCGGCAAAAATATTCATCTAGGCGATTACTTTTTACTCGATCAAAAAAATCTCAGCCTAGCCTGCCTAGCACTCGCCTGCATGATCAGTGTTTTAGTCGCCAGCCAGATAACTAAAGGCACACCAATGACCGCGATACGCGAATCACGGCGCCTCATTGATGCCGTAGGATGGGCACTCATTTTGCCGCAAATGCTAGCCCTGTTAGGCGGGGTTTTTGTGGTCGCAAAAACCGGGGTATCGATACAAAGTCTAGTCGGTTTAGTAGTTGATCCAAACAATCGCTTAGCCCTCATCATCGTCTATTGCACAGGCATGGCCTTGATGACCATGATCATGGGCAATGCCTTCGCCGTATTCCCCATCATGGCAGCAGGCATCGCCCTACCATTTTTGATCAACCAACACCACGCCAATCCCGCCCCTTTAGTCGCCATCGGCATGCTCTCAGGCTATTGCGGCACCTTAATGACACCAATGGCAGCCAACTTCAACATCGTCCCGGCGGCACTATTGGAACTAAAAGACAAATACCACGTCATCAAAATCCAAATCCCCACGGCGCTGGCGATATTAACCTGCAATATTGTTTTGATGATTTTGCTGACCTAAGCACTGGAATAAC
>JAIELM010000406.1 GCA_019752975.1 Undibacterium sp.
GGCGCCACATCGCGGTGTGCCGACCAAGCCGCTGCGGATGATGATCATGGGGATTCCTAACGTTGGCAAGTCGACGTTAATGAATGCCTTGCTGAAAAAACGAGTTGCTAATGTGGGCGATGAGCCAGCCGTCACCAAAGTGCAGCAACGTTTGTATCTGGGTAAGAATATGATACTCACTGATACTCCGGGAATGCTTTGGCCTAAGATTGCTCACCCCACCGATGGCCTAATGCTGGCTGCTAGCCACGCGGTAGGTGTGAATGCCCTGATTGAGGAAGAGGTGGCTACATTTTTGGCGGAGCTTTTATTGGAACGTTACCATCCATTTTTAAGTGCACGCTATGGCTTACCTAGTGAGGGCATCGATGCCGTTAACGTGATTGAAGGAGTCGCCCAAAAACGCGGCTATAGGCTCAAAGGAGGAGAGTGGGACTTTGAAAAAGCCGCTCACACACTGTTACTCGATTATCGTAGCGGTGCCTTGGGTAGGGTCAGTTTAGAGACGCCACAAAGCCGTGAGCATTTATTGGCCACCTATGTGCCGCCTGTGCTGCTTGGGCAGGGCAAGAGTGTCGACACTGGCATGATGGAAGCTGCGCTCGATGAAAATAAAGATGAGTAAATAGTCACTTTATGTGGAAATTTTTAGCGAAAGTGATCTTTAGCGTTTCGCTCGCCAGCTTAGGATATTGTATTTTTGACAATCTACTTCCGGGAAAGGGGGCAATCGGCATCGTACTAACTGCCAATTTTTGGGCGCGTTTGTTTTCCTATGAAGTGATTGACCTTGTTCTTTGGTTCAAACATCGAGGTGAGTATTCTGCACTTTTCCGCTGGCACGGCAGTTATTATAGTTTTGATGGTCAGCACATACGATTTTATTTGGTTGAAGATGTCGTATGGGTCGCATTGAGCGACATAGAGCGACTATTTGAACCGGTGCTTGCAGAGCGCGAATTGCGCCTGTTGGCACCGGCTTATGGGCCGATACCCGAGCAAAAATTTCTAGGAGTGACTGAGCAGGGCTTGCTTGTTTTACTGAAGTCACGCACCGAAAGCCGTCACGCAAGTTACCGTATGATTCGGTTCAAGCGCTGGTTGTTAACCCAAGCATTACCCAATGTGCGACGCTTACCTCGATCTGCAGTGAGTCATTCACAGAAATAATAGTGAGCAATTTCTATCGTTATTTTAAATAGGTTTGCTATTCATTTTAAAAATGGTACATAATGTAATTAAAATTGTTAAAAATAATTTTAATTCACATTAAAGAGACCTCATGTCAAATGCTCAAGAAATTATCCCATCGAATGAATCAGCCTTTATTGAACAGCTAGCCGAAGGCTTGAAGCAAAGAATTACAGAAGAGAATAAAACAGGGATCATGCGTCGCGATACCCATGCAAAGATGTATGGCATCGTTAAAGCAGAATTTATCGTCGAGTCTAAGCTCCCAAGTGATCTGGCCATAGGCGTCTTCCAAGACGCTAAAACCTACCAAGCATGGATACGTTTTTCTAATCAAGACGGGGATAAGCCGGATATTGCTCGCGATATTCGCAGTATGGCGATTAAATTAATGGGTGTGCCGGGAGTTAAGCTTAATGCTCCTACGCTTGCTTCCAACACCCAGGACTTTGTGCTCATGAATCCGCCTATGTTTATCGCCAAAACACCGCAGGAATTTTATGGATTTTTTTCCGCGGTTCAAGGCAATTGGCTGAATAAATTGTTTTTCTTCAGCACACATTTGCCCTTGGTTTTCAATCTTTTTAAGGCTTTCATCAAAATAGCCAATCCACTGCAAACCCGCTATTTCAGCACTACCCCTTACTTATTGGGGAAACAGGCGGTCAAATATTCCACCATTCCTCACGTCACAAAGCCAGATGTGATTCCACAAAACCCTGCTGATGATTATTTGAGATTGGCGATGCGAGAACAACTGCAAAAAGGCGCTGCTTATTTTGATTTCTGCGTGCAGCGGCAAACCAATGCCGACGATATGCCCATCGAGGATCCAACCAAGGTCTGGTCGGAGTCCCTCTCGGCATTTTGCAAGGTGGCGACCATCAAGATTTTGCAACAAGACTTTGATAATCCAACGAACAACTATTTTGGCGAGCATATTTCTTTTAACCCTTGGCGGGTATTGCCAGAGCATCGACCGCTAGGTGGGATCAATCGCACTCGACGAGTCGTCTATGAAATCATTTCCCAATTCAGACATGCCTATAATCAAGTGGAAAGAAAAGAGCCGGAAAGCTGGGAAATTTCTGCACCTAGGTCGTAGCGCGTTTGCGGTTCATACATAGGACTTACGCAAAACAGACGCTGGCGTTGTTGCTATCGCCGTTTGCTAAACTAAGGTACTAAAGTACTGAAGTACCGTCTTCGGCTGTGCGCCCCCGATTCAAGCATTCGAGGGCAGGTTCTAGCCAGCGCAATTTTGCGTAAGTCCTAATACACTATCGACTGCTCAGTTGATAGTGGCGAATAACCCACAGTATTTAGCCATTAATAACTTTGCGCGTATACGACTCCAAATAATCCATCAAGTGATCAGCTCCTTTGGCCGCATTTTCTTCATGGCCATCGGCGATGCCTTGTGCCAGTAGCATATGGCAACGAGCTGCTTCTAGCATATCGCCCTCGTGTTGGTAAGCATACCAAAAGCGTCGGCATTTAATGATCAATGGAATGACTGCGGACACCGCTGACGGGTTGCGACAGGCTTCGTGAACCACATGATCCAAGGCTTGATCAGCTGCCATAAATTCGGCAAGGTCGTGGTGAGTTGCGGCGTTTGTCATTTGCTCGGCACAGGCCAAAATCGCTAAACGCAAACTTGGTGTGGCACGTCGTGCTGCGCTGACCGCAATTAAGCGTTCGATCACGCGTCGGGTTTCGATTAAGCTGACATGTTCGGCTGCTTCTATGTCTTTTACGATCAGGCCACGCCTAGGCAATTGCGTGATTAAGCCGTTAGATGACATGCGCATTAAAGCTTCGCGCAGTGGCGTTCTGCCGAGTCCTGTAAGTTCAATTAAGTCTGATTCAACAATCGGTGCGCCGGGCTTGAGTTGCAAGGTGACGATCATGCTTTCTATCGCATCGTAAGCGACATCAGCAGCACGCAATTTACTTGGGTTGTGGTTCATGTGTGCACTTTGTGGGTAGGCTATATTACTAAAATTACCAAAAAATCACTTTATAATATTTTTAACTTAATTGTATTAAGCTAACTTATATTGTTATATGTGATCACAGTAAATTATAAGCCGTTTGGCATGATTTTCATAATTTAATTTTGAAAATCATGCTATTTACCACTAGTGGTGCAATACTAGTAGTGCAATTCATGGGAGTTTTAAGTTGAAATTGACAGAAGAAGTTAGGCAATGTAGTGGGTTTTTACCGTGGTATAGAACTCCATTGCCATACTTCCTTGTTCGCGTGGACCTATGCTAGATGCTTTTGTGCCGCCAAAGGGAACGTGGTAGTCAACTCCGGCAGTAGGAGCGTTGACCATCACCATGCCCGCTTGCATTTCACGTCTGAATTGGGTCGCGTATTTGAGTGAAGTCGTGCAAATGCCTGCGGATAAGCCATAGGGCGTCGCGTTAGCGACACTGATGGCTTCTTCAAAGTCTTTTACTTTGATTAAGGTACTGACAGGACCAAATACTTCCTCTTGATTTAGGCGTGCTTGTGGGTTGTGATTTTCAATGATGGCAGGGCTAAAAAAGTATCCCGCGCCTAGTGTTGCGATACGTTGACCACCGACCAGTAACTGTCCACTTTCTTCTTGCCCGATACCTATGTAACGTAGATTTTTTTCTAGTTGAGCTTGGTTGACAACCGGCCCAATTTGACTACTGGATTCGATCGCGGCACCGACTTTTAAGGCCGCTGTACTTGCGACGAATGCTTGCATAAATTGGCTATAAATTTTCTCGGTGACGATAGTGCGTGAGGATGCCGTGCAGCGTTGTCCGGTGGAGAAAAAAGCACCATTCACTGCGCAGTCTAAGGCTACATTGAGATCGCTGTCGTCTAAAATAATGAGGGGATTTTTCCCACCCATTTCCAACTGATATTTTTTATGTGTTTGACCTATCCCTTGCGCGCAGTGTTGGGCAATGGTTCTTCCCGTGTTGGTGGAACCAGTAAAGCTAATGGCGTTGACGCCAGAATGTTCAACTAGCGCTCTACCTGCGACGCCATCACCCATGAGTAAATTAAATGCCCCTTTTGGCAGTCCTGCGCGCGAGATAATTTCGGCCAAAGCCCAAGCGCAGCCTGGGGTGAATTCGGAAGGCTTTAACACCACGCTATTGCCACAGGCGAGCGCCGGCGCGCACTTCCAAGCTGGGATGGCGATGGGGAAATTCCAAGGCGTGATGAGGGCGACCACGCCGACTGCTTCGCGTGAAGTAAGAACTTCAATATGAGGTCGAACTGAAGCAAGCAATTGTCCCGCCATGCGTAAAGCTTCGCCTGCAAAGTATTTGAAAATATATCCGGCTCGCGCAACTTCGCCTATTGCTTCGGGCAAAATTTTACCTTCTTCTCTGGCTAATAAAGTACCTAATTCTTGTTTGCGTGCGAGTATTTCCGTACCTATGAAGTCGAGGGCATCAAAGCGTTGTTGTGGCGTTGAACGGCTCCAAATTGGAAATGCCACCTGCGCGGCTTGCACCGCTAATGCTGCATCTTGTGCGTCGGCTTCGCAGTACTCGCCTATCACCTCGCTTGGATCGGAGGGATTAATATTGTCACGAGTTTTGCTTGAAGTGAGCCATTCGCCGTTGATGTAGTGTTGGTGCAGGGGCATAGTTTTCCTTTATGTTCTTACTGCAAAGCGACGAGAAGTAGAGCAGGTTTCTCACCATTTCGCAGTCATGCTTGAGCACAAAAAACGTGCTCGTCTTAGTGGTAGCTTGTCTAATTAAGATGGCCTAAGCGAAAAATTGACTCACATCTGGACGGGTTTCTAGTGCTTTGCGGACGATAGCAGTGACCTGCTCGCGTTCTGGGCCGACGAGTGGCTGGCGGGGGCGGCGTACACATTCGTTGCCAACGCCGACCAAGGTCTCGACTAGCTTTAAATTTTGAACCAATTTATTGGAAACGTCTAGGTGCATTAAGGGCATAAACCAACGATACAAAGCTAAGGCTTCGTCGTAGCGTTTGGCTTGCATTAAATTATAGAGCGCTACCGTCTCTTTAGGGAAGGCGACCACGAGTCCAGCCAAGAGACCGTCTGCACCTACTGCTAGCCCTTCAAAAGAGAGATCATCGACACCCATAAAAATCTGGTAGCGATCGCCCACAGCATTCTTAAGATCGGTGACACGGCGGATATTGTCAGTGGATTCTTTGATGGCGACAATCAGTTCGCAATCGGCTAAGTCTTGAAAATCTTTAGGCGTCAAGTCGACTTTATAGGTCACTGGATTGTTGTACACCATGATCGGGAGTTGGGCCGCTTTTGCAATCGCGCGTAAATTGTCTTTGGCTTCTCTCGCATCTGCTGCATATAACACCGATGGCATGACCATGAAGCCTTGCACCCCTAGTTTTGCTGCTTGTTCGACGAAGCGTAGGGCATTTGCGGTGCGGGTTTCGGAGACGTTGGCTAAGACAGGTACACGTTTGT
>JAIELM010000153.1 GCA_019752975.1 Undibacterium sp.
CTATCCCAAAAAATGATAAGTACGCCCAAGATGGCGAGGAGGATTGCGACGGCAGCAAAGAAAAGAGCGACCAGTGCCCACACGACAAAGGAAGAAAAATACGCCAGCTCAAGCTCGAGTTCAAGTGCCGCGATCTCAAGTCGCGTCCTAAGTAAAGCAGCGAAGCCTGAGGCGCAACGGCGCAGTGTGTCGGTCAATGCCATGATTATCGATTGCGTGCGATGAGCAGACCCAAAATGACGCCGACACCCGCGGCGATGCCCGCGGTCTTCCAAGGATTTTCCTTCACAAATGAATCGCTGGCCTGGATGGTCGATTTACTCTTTTGAACAAGCATATCTTCTATCCTTAGAAATTCTTCTTTTGCATTTTTCAGCGTGTTTTCCAAGGCTTGCTTTGCGTTTTGAAACTCCTGATTCGTTTGATGTTCGGCATTGTTAAGTAAGGCTTCGCTCGCGCTAAGAACCTGCTGTAACTCTTGCTTTAAGTCGTTTTTGATTTGTTCTGCGGTAGTCATTTCTTTCTCCTCGAGTATTGGCGACAAGTACAGTCTAAAAGGAAAAAACAATTTGACTTTGCGCTGGCGCAAAACCGCGCTAGATTTAATGGTGTTACTGCGAACGGTCAAGTCTTAACATGCAGCATTTTCGTTCGATATGCGCTATCGCAGAATTTGATCACACACTTAGTAAAACTTGCCCCTAAATTATATTATTAAGAGGCAATTTATTACTGCATACACAATTCAAAAAAATACCTTTGCCTTAAAATTTTATGCAATAATCATTCAATAGAATCATATCTATCGATACGACGAGGACACGCAGCTCCTTGCAGCTACCGATCACTTAGAAAAATAATGGTGGAGAAAAATGGCACTTTTGCGGAATGCAAACAGTTTACTTCGATTACATAGTATGCACGTCTTCGGACGCAATGGGGCCAAAGTCGATACTCTTCTTCTTAATGCAGATGCATCGCAAATTCACATGGTCATCGCTTGGAACGGGCAGCAATGGCACATTTGTGACCATAGTCGCAACGGCACATTTATAGATGGCAAAGCGCTAGTAGCAAATGTCAAAATTGCGCTACAGGTCGGGCAAAAAATTCAATGTGCATACGGCGGCGAATCGATTTGGGAAGTGCTAGACCTTAAGCCACCGTGCGCCATGTTAATGCCCATGAATGTCGATACGCCTGCTATCGAATTAAAAACATTTCACTTCATTCCCAACGAAACAAACGCATTGGCAACAGTCTACTTATCGGAAAATGAACAATGGATATGGGATAGCGCGACCGAGACACGTATCTTAAATGATAGCGACATCGTCCAAGCTGGAACGCAAGTTTGGCAATGTGCAATGGCGCATGATGTCGAGCAAACAGTCGATATCCGTACCCTAGAAAAACAACCCCTGCCTAGTACTGTAATTTTCGACTTTCTAGTGAGCCAAAACGAGGAACACATCTATCTCACTTTAGACATTGCTGGTGGGCGCATCGACCTCGGTGAGCGTACCCATCACTACAGTTTACTAACCTTAGCACGACGTCGCTTTGAAGATTTTAGGCGTGGGCTCGATGAGTTTTCACAAGGATGGTTGCCAGTCGAAGACCTGGCAAAAATGCTGGGGATGGAACAGACCCATGTAAACACGCAATTATTTCGAGCGCGCACGCAAATCGTGCGTGGCACGCAAGGTAAGTTGCATTTACCAGATGCCATTGAAAGACGGCGTGGCGAGGTTAGATTTAGTGCTTGCCCATTTCGAATAATGCGTGGCAAACAATTGGAAGCCAGTTTTGAGGGTTACTAACTATCTTTTTACACCCGCTTTTTTCCACTGCATAGCTTCATTAACTCTCACAATCACGCGCTCTAGCGCGCTATCTGACTAGATTTTTCAAAGCAAGAAAACCAAAATCAACATGAGCACCAGCACGCTTTCCAACAAGAACTTAGCCATCGAATCCAGCACCTTAAAACAATACGAAATTCGTGCTGTGTTAGGTGAAGGAGGCTTTAGTCAAGTCTACGCCACGTGGGATCAGCAATTCTCAAGTCAAGAGTTAAACTGCAGAGGTGCCGATCACCAGCGTTCCGCGCACGTTGGTTCAGGGGCTCTGAATTTTATTTTCGGAATAGCGCAATCAGGGCTTGTAAACTTTTGGTAATGATATTAACTTTCCACGAATTCATTTTCATGTATTCGGAGCGTTACCATCAATCTCAAGAGAATGTTGAAGTGAATTGCTGACCGGGCAGCGCTTTGGCGCATCTCAAAAAATACTCAAGCAGACTCACAAGTTACACCGAACGCGGCGATCTGCCGATTGATAATAATCGCGGCGAGAACGCGATCCAACCCTTCGTCATTGGGGGTAAAGGCTGGCTCTTTAGCGACAGCCCAGCCGGCACTCACGCCAGCACCGTCCTCTATTCGCTCATGCAGACGGCCAAAGCCAATAGCTTAGAACCTTACGCCTGGCTCTGCAAAGTCCTGCACATCCTACCTACCGCAAAGGCGCTCGAAGAGATCGATCTGCTGCCACCTTGGACTTTGCCAGCCGCTAATTAAATCAGATGTGCTAGCTTGCATAGGGTGGAGTTTGTGTAGCGCTTAAGTCCAAATTGGATTTTTTCAGCCACGTTGGGCTCGGACTTCATGGTAAGCATGTTCTGGTTTTCGCTTTTTCAAATCACACGAGCGATGCACCTCCTTATGTCGGCGCATCCTATCGGAGTACATTATTTCCTTGACTGGTGTGTTATCCAAAAACAGGGTTGATCTGCGCCAACACCCAAGTGAAGCCGCCACCCGCGAGGTTCACATATTCGGTTTGCCCGCTGAAGGCAATAATGGTTTTCCCTTCGGGTGCTGTAACCTGATGCATTTGCGGGTTGGATACTGAAGGGTTTACTACAGCCGGATAGCTGATGCCGTTAATGGAGATCTGCGCAATAACCGGCTGTCCGTACCAAGCGCCGGTAACGTAGCTGAAAGCCGTGAGGCCATTTGTGAGGTTAATAGGATTGTTCTCATTACCACCATCGCCGCCGTGTTGCAATAGCTGCACCACATACGAGCCATCGCTGCTGGCATTGGTACATTGGATGGCATCCACGACATCGCCACTGCGGATAACGATACTTTGGACAAGCGTGGCCGTGGTTTGTACATTTAGGATGGCACCATCGTCGAATCCAACCACATACGGTTGACCAGACATGTATTGTCGGAGCAATAGTTGCTGACTTTGCTCGAAAGGCCAGTTGGAAGAATCAAGCCTCCAACTGATCATGGATCGGTAGGGGTAATTCTGCCCCTTGTACTGTATCCCAGCCGCGTATTGCTGATAGGCATCAAGCGCAGTTACGCCACTTTCAAAATAGGCTCCGAATCCCAACAGATCCGCATTAATGCCATGCGCAATAAATACGCCAGGATCGCTAACCCAGTAACTTTGCAAATTAACTACATCCACATTGGCATTCACTGCACTCGCATCCAAGTTCTTGATTGCCTGTGAGCCCTGGTTCGAACTGGGTGAAACGGCCAGATAATACGTCTCTCCGAAAGCCCCGCCCATTGCGTTGAGCCAAGCGGCACATTGTTCCTGAGTGAGATTACTGGTAGGACTTTCCCAGTCAATGTCGAAACCATTTAGACCATTACTGGCCAGAAAGCTGGCTATATTGGTCACAAAAATGGTCAACAAAGAGGAGTTGCTGATGATCGTTTTCAGATCGGCGGTGATTTGATCGGTATAGGCCAGCAAAGCAAACACGATGATGTCTGGGTTTTGTGCACGTGCATCTGCCACCTGTTGAGCGAGATACGTGTTACTGGTACTCAGGGTAGGGCTGGTAGGGTTGCTCATATCCACACCAAACCAGCCGATGCTGAGGTAATCGAGGGTACCGTAAATACCGTTGAGCTTAATGGAACTGAAATTGCTGTTGGGTGAGCTGTAGGTAGCTCCTGTAGGGTGCAATTCATTAGTCAGCCAAGCACCAATGGCACCGTTAAAGTTAGTTCTTTTTTTCATTGTAGTGTCCTTTAGGATTTCAAATCAGGAGTTGAACGAAGTCGCTACTCGCCAGGAATGCGATTCAGGCTGAAGAACAAAAATTTATTAACTCATTTCGGCTCTTCTCACCACGCCATAATTCATCACCGCTATTTGCCGCGTTAAATCAAATATGCGTCCACGTAGGGAGCAAGGCCTTGAATAAAATCACCTAGATCAAACACAGTGCACCCTCCATGTGTAATGACTATATCGAGTTACCACGAGAAACTCGAATACAAGCTATAACAGGCAATAACACGCAATAACAGCTAATGGAATCGCTAAAATACGACGGCGGCTGCGAAAAAAATTAAGAGAGTACAGGTTGACTGAACCAAAACCGTGGGACGAGCAGAGCGCAACCGTTCGCTTAAGCTCTCTCCTCAAACCTTGCATGCGCTACTAACCCACGCGGCTTTCCGATGTTGTTCGTGCCTAAACGCGCCGATCTCCAGCCTTCTGTTGTTGGGACTTTGCTTTGTATACGCCATAACGCTGATACAGTTGTTGACTTGAAAGGCGTCCCTGATCGATACCTCGGTCTATTAGCGTATGCCTTTTTATTCGGTGAATTTGCAGGCGCTCTTCTGCATACGTTCTTACCTTGCTTAAGACAAGGCTAGAGTTTTAGGGCTTACGTAAAATTGCGCTGCCACACAGGCGAGCGTTTATACCGCCAACTATATCTTGCAGCGGTATCGGGGTAGGATTTCTGGTCGTCAATTGCTTGATGCGTTCTTTGACTTACACAGGGGATTTAGGTGGCGGACTAACATGTGCGTATCGCTTGACGGGCTTTCCTCACTTGCTCACGCTGATTTCAAATCCTAATAAATTGAAGCTATCTTGCCGTGCATCGGCAATGTCGGTTTGATTCTCATTTTATGTAAGTAGGACTTAGGCAAAACAGATGCTAGCGTTGTTGCGTTGGTCTTGCCGTACAAAGTACTGCCAGCGGCTCCGCGCCTAGCCAGCGTAATTTTGAGTAAGTCCTAGTAAGTTCAAGTCTATCCAGTAGGTGCAGTATCCGCGCCAGCGGTGCGCCTACTTTAGCTTTGCGCGGCACAAGAAAATCATCCTCGTAACGAACGATTCGCACTCCTCATTTCTTGTCCACTCATTTCTTGTACAGTTGATGCCCGTTCCCAAATCCCATGATGGCTCAGAGCCGGACTCGATTGATTTTTTTATCAAGCACGGTACTGGCACGATTGAAGTGATTGACCACGACATTAGCGCGACTCGATAAGGCGGCCATTAACCGCACTCCTGCGCCACCTACAAAATATCCTTCACCATCGTTAAGCTAAGCTTGGCTTAGCTTAACTTATAGCCTCGCGCCTTATTGAAAATACGCTGAGGTCGGCCCTGCCCAAAGACTAGGCACATCTTGCGTATTGGTTCCATTCGCTGGTTTGGGCTGAAAAACTCTCTTCTCACCATTAACTGTTCCCACGTTCGGAAACAATAATTGCTGCGAGTAATCAAGCTTCATGAGCGCGACCGATCCCGTTGACCGAATACTGTAGGACTGCCCCACCTCTACGGAAATTGCGGTCGGCAAAATACAAGTAC
>JAIELM010000396.1 GCA_019752975.1 Undibacterium sp.
GCCGTCTTTCCCGCAAGTTTTTAGCGGGAATCCAGCGACTTTTGTTCAGCAACGGCCGCCACTGGAATTGCGATTAAACCCTAGTGAATGACATAAAATAGGGTGGGGTACTTTGAAATTTCAACTTCGTCAAAGAGGGCTGAATACTTAGCTTTTGGTTTTATTTGTGATCAGGTTTGATCGAGGTGAGGGACGTGTTAGCGGGACTTCGTTTGGCCTCACTCTGTGCTGATGGTCCATTGACGACAATAATTTCGACCATTCCCTGTTGGATCGCGGCTGAAAAGTCGCGCTCCAATTCAGGTAGGGCTAGTTCAAATGGGATCAGTAAGGAGAGTAATCCATAGGCACGATTGCGACCATTCACTTTGCCAAGATAGAGTGCCATATCGGCTAATTGCATGGCTTTTTCCCAGTTACATTCAGTTTCGGAAAGCCCTGAGAACGGTAGGGAAATAAACCCTGCACTCACCGTAACCGGAATACTATGTCGTCCAACCATGACAGGAGTTGCACCTATCGAAAACAGGACCCGCTCGATCATAGCAGGGAGCAAACTAGGTTTGGTTTTGGGAGAGTAGATCAAGAACTCCTCACCGCCCCAGCGCAATATCATATCTGAATCACGTACTGCAGTGCGTAAGCGCTTCGCCACTTCGACTAAGACGGCGTCGCCAGAAGAGTGTCCCCAAGTATCATTGATGTGCTTAAAATGATCGATATCCATGATGATCAGGCAATCAGGACTTGTCCCATCTTCTTCTCGTCTATCATGGGCCACGTCAGCGGTACGAACCTTCATCATTTCGAGAAATGATCGGCGGTTATGCAGGCCAGTAAGCGGATCACGTACAGAATGGAATTCAAGTTGCTGATTTACTTCTTCGAGTTTTGCATTGGTTTGTTTTACTTTGCGGTATAACATGTAGATAAAAATGCCGACCATGATGGTGATTAATGCAGCCAAAAGCGTCACGATTTGTTGTAGTCGATTATTTTTTATGTCGGCATCTTTTACTTCGTTTTCACGCGCCAATAATTCAATTTGTTTTTTACGTTGATCCGCGTCAAATTGCTCCTGTAGCGTAGCGACAGTCTTCGCCCGATCTGAGCGAAACAACTCATTACTCAATTTTTGTTGTTCTCGCGTGTACTCTAGGGCTTCTTTATACATTTTGGCTCGCTCGTACATCCGGCCAATTTCACCTACGGTTGCGGCTAAGTCCGCTCGGTCGCCAGTTTCTCTCGCATGGGCAACGACAAGATTGAGGTACTCCATAGCCGCTGAAACTTTCCCCTGCCCACCTAAGGCAAATCCAATATTTGCCTTAGCATTTAAGATCGACGCTTTATCGTCTGCTCGCTCTGCCTTTTGTAGCGATAGTCTAGCGACGCTTTCGGCCTTGGTGAAATTATTGAGGCGTAAATAGAGGTCTGCGATATTACTCAGAATGAGTGGTTCTAAGATCGTGAGTTTTGCTTCTTGTGCAGTCTTCAACGAACGTTCGTAGGCAACCAAAGCTTCGGGGAGTCGATCCAAGTCACCAAGTGCCATTGCTTGTGTTTGACGTAAATTTGAAGCGATACGAGGAGAGTTGATTTGGGCTGCGAGGCCGAGTGCTTCACTGACCATAACTAAGGACTGTTCTGGATTTTGCATCGTCAGATATAGTGACGCAAGTGTCCCCAATTGTCTCAATTTCGAGAAAGCACGATTTCTAGGGAGTTTATCAGCGAGTGTTAATGCTGCTAAATGATGCTTCAATGCCGAGTCAAATTGACTCATAGCATGATATACCGCACCATATGACAATTCTAGCCGATACAGATTTTCAGGGCGGTTCGAGTCCTTTAGCGCAACCGCTATTTTATCTAGCATATCAATAGCTAGTTTACCCTTACCAGAATCAGATAACTGAAAAACCTCGTCTATCTTCGCCAGTGCAATTATTTCCTTGTCATCCCTAGCGGTAGCTAACTTAAGAATTTCGGCTTTGACTAAGTTGCTTTCTTTCTCGTTGCCAGAATCGACATAGGCGCCTGCTATTGCTCGCAAGGTGTCGATACGTATAAAGTAATCGGTGTCAGGATTGAATAGCGCATAGAACTCTTTGAGTTGCTTTAGTGCCGCTTCATTGTCCTGTCCAGACAAGACCAGTAAGGCATCTAAACGAGCGGAATCAGCCTTGTAATCTGCGGCGGCATGAGCGCTTAAAGCTAGTGTGCAAATAACGCAAAGTCCAGCCAAGAATGTGCGAAATTTCAAGCCCGGTTCAAACATATTGACGGCCTTAAATGGTGGAATTTATAGTTGAATTTATAGTGGAACTTATGCAATCGTATTAGCCTAGATAAGTGTATCGGATTAGCCTACATCACAAGCTTCCCAACGCTCTAAATACAGCCAGTCCAGCAATCCTTTGAATATTAGCATCACTGACTCAATGTAGTAGATGAAGATTTGTTTTTGCAACACAAAGGGGTGAAAATTGACGCTTCTTTATCCACACTGATTATTTACCAATAGGAAATGTCTGTTAAAAACACAAAAATACAGTACAAGAACAGATCTCATTCCATTTGATGTATTTTCTATGTAGAATCAGACAGATATTTCATCTATGCAAGCTTGTCCTTCTATCCGTTGCACCAGAATATTCAATGCGACCAGACTCCGCTTTTAAGCCAAGTAAGATTCTCAACTCCTATGTTGGTGAAGGCTTATTACATCTTATTTCTCTCAACTTAGCGCTCGGCTTGGTCTATCTTTTTCTGGGTCGGGTGGCGTTACTGTTAGCGATTCCACCTGGTTACGCGATGGCGATATATCCCCCTGCCGGACTGGCTGTGGGTATGGTTTTAGCGGGCGGATATCGCTTATTGCCTGGCGTTGCATTAGGTTCGTTTTTGCTTAATTGCTGGATTAGTTGGGAAACTCAGAATGGACTTTCGTCAATCTCCTTGGGATTGGCTGCTGCGATTGCGACGGGCGCTTTGTTACAAGCGGCATTTGGTCGCTTTTTAGTCCTACGTATGATTGGTACTCAAGTGACTTTAGAAAGTAATACCGAGATCCTACGTTTTATGCTTTCTGCAGGCTCCATCGCTTGTCTAGTCAATTCTAGTGTTGGCGTTGGCTCACTTTGGCTGTTGGGGTTTGTGCCGACCAACGCGATCTTGGGTAATTGGGCTACTTGGTGGATGGGCGACACGCTTGGTGTGGTGGTATTTTCTCCCATTTGTTTGATTTTGTTTGGCAGGCCAAAGGCGCTTTGGCGTTCACGTCGCTATTCCGTGATGTTGCCCCAATTGTTAAGCCTAGTGCTAGTGACATTTGGTTTTGTGTTGGTACGAGATTGGGAGCAACGACAACTCACCTATGAGTTTCACTATCGTGCCGAAACGGTTGCCAATGCCTTGGTAGCGCGCTTAGATTTTCATGTTGAAACTCAAAAAAACATCGCGAATATATTTTCTAATTTTGAGACCGTTTCTCGAATTCAAATGCAGCGCTCAGTGATCGACATACTTGCCAAACACAGTGAATTACAAGCAATTGAATGGGCTCCATTGGTGTCGCGTGATGAACGGCGTGAGTTTGAGGCGCGGCAAGCAGCAGCTTTTGGTGTTGACTATGTCATCTCTGAGAAACAAGGTGACAATATTCTACCTGCGCCTGATAGAGATGTTTTTTTACCCATCACCTATGTCGAACCGCTTATCGGGAATGAGCTGGTACTAGGCCTAGATGTGTTCTCACACCGGAATCGGCGCATAAGCTTACAACGGGCGCGTAGTAGTGGCTTGCCGGTGGCGACCGAGCCACTGCGTTTGATACAAGATCCACTGAGAAGACTGAGCTGTTTGGTATTAACCGCGGCCTACGGCAACACCAATCAGCATACCAATAACAGTACTAAAAAACTAGCTGATGAAGAACTAGGTGAATTCAAGGGAGTGATCATTAGCGCACTGCGCCCGGCTGATGTGCTCGCGGCGGTGCAAACTAATGTCGATCGCGAGGGGATCGATGTGCGCTTGGTTGACACCGAGTATGTCGACGGTGTTTATACGGACACCTTGACGGTTAAGTATCATGCGTATCAATGGGAGACGAGTTTTGATTTTGCCGGCAGAACGCTACATTTTGTCGCGCAACCTTCAGCAATTTACTTAAGTCAGCATACGCCGTGGGTGGCATGGATATCGTTGGCAAGTGGTATGTTATTTTGTGGTTTTGTTGGGATGTATTTATTGACGACCAGTAGTGCACGTTTTCAAATTTAGATGTTGGTGCAACGTCGCACGCTGGAATTAGAGGAAAGCAAATGGCGTTTGCAATCGGTTCTGGATCATGCCGCCGACGGTATTTTGACGGTGACTGCAGATGGGCGGATCGCCTCAGCTAATCGTGCCGCTGAAGTTCTCTTATCGCATCAAGCAGGTGAGCTGGAAACTAAGGCCTTAGATCAGATTCTTGTGGATCGCGAGGATGTTCCCTTTCGCATCCAGAGTTTAAGCGAGAATACGTTAGGTGAGGCGCTGACGATCAATGAATTACGTCACCTTCGTGCCGATGGTAGCGAGCTCTCAGTGGAACTTGCTATTGGCCAGGTACGCCATCACTTTCAGGATATGAACTTCGCGCCAGAGATGCCGGTTGTGGATCAAGCGAATGAAACTTACAAGGCAAACTCACCAGTCAATCTGCAATCGGCATATATCATTGTTTTGCATGATTTGACTGAAAGAAAACGCGCTGATAAGGTGAAGAGCGAATTTGTTTCTTCCGTTTCGCATGAACTTCGCACACCCCTGACCGCAATCCGTGGCACACTGGGCTTAATCGTTGGTGGGGCATTAGGAGAGGTACCACAAAAGATGATGCCTCTGCTCAGTATGGCCAATAGTAATGCGGAACGACTGCATACCTTGATCAACGACATTTTAGATTTCGAAAAATTAGAATATGGCGGCATGCTATTTAAATTCGAAACCCACGTTTTATTGGATTTACTCATCCAGACTGTGGAATACAATACCGCCTATGCCGAGAAATTTTCTGTTCATCTGGTAGTGCAAGTAGAGGAGCAATACGCAGCGCTCAGTGCCAACGTTGACAAGGGGCGTTTAATTCAAGTGCTATCTAATCTTATTTCAAATGCGATTAAATTTTCACCTCGCGGGAGTCAAGTAACAGTCACCATGACACGTCACGATGAGACTGTACGAATTACCGTTCAAGATCATGGAATTGGTATTTCTGAAGAATTTCGAAGTCGAATATTTAGAAAATTCTCTCAAGAAGATGCCTCAATTAATCGCAAATATGCGGGTACCGGTCTGGGATTGAGTTTGGCGAAGTCGATGATGGAAAAAATGCAGGGCAGTATTGGTTTTGAAAGTGTGCTGGGACAGGGGTCAAGTTTTTATATCGAGTTGCCTTTATTTGATCGATTGATCGATTGATCGATTGCTGGCTCGACTTTGTAGACACTAACAAAAATAGTTATAGTTGTTTGAATTGGTTTTGCCGAGATTTTCTATTAGGCGCACCTGCGGTGCTATTTTTGCGCTGACGGCGCATTTTCGGCCATTTTTGTTGCTCTTCGTTGCTAATAGCTCGCTATTAGCGCCTCATTC
>JAIELM010000024.1 GCA_019752975.1 Undibacterium sp.
ATGCTTGAGGTAAAAATAGTCGTCGCACCACTTCTTGAAGCGTGGATGTAAGTCTGCACCAAAAGGCGTTAGCGCATCTTTACAGGTCTGATGAAAATGCCGCGCATCTTCGGTAAAACCATAATAGGGCGTGAGATCCATGCCACCACCGAACCACCAGACTGGCGCTTGCCCTTCAGCGTAGGTAGTGAAAAAACGCACATTCATGTGCACAGTCGGTGCGTAGGGATTGCGTGGATGCAGCACTAAAGAGACGCCCATCGCTTCCCATTTGCGCCCCGCCAATTCGGGTCTGCTTGCGGCTGCCGATGGGGGTAAGTTATTGCCCATGACATGAGAAAAATTGACCCCGCCGCGTTCAAATACTTTACCATTTTCTAGCACGCGTGAAATCCCACCACCACCTTCTGGTCTGTCCCAGCTATCGGTGATGAAAGGCTCACCGTCGACTTCTTCCATAGCTTGTACTATGGAAGCTTGTAGTGAGAGTAGATAGGATTTTACGGTATCGGAGGCTGTCATTATGCTTTGTTGATGAGATTATTTGCGCCGTTTTTAGGACTGACGATCAGTGCTTACGATCATACGATTAGTGCTTGCGATCAGTGCTTACGATGCAAGGCCCGCCATCCTATATCTTTACGATATTGCGCGCCCTTAAAGCGAATTTTGTCCACAGCGTCATAGGCTTGTTTTTGCGCTGCTTTGACAGAGTCACCTAGACCTACCACACACAGTACTCGACCACCGGTGACGGAGAGTTTACCGCCTGCTAAGGTAGTGCCCGCGTGAAAACTAATACAGTCTGCGCTCTCCGCTGGAATACCGGTGATGTCTGCGCCTTTGACTGGCGTATCTGGATAGCCTTCTGCCGCTAAGACCACACCTAAAGCGGTGCGCCTGTCCCAATCGAGTTCTATGCTATCTAAGCTGCCATTAACGGCATGTTCCATGACGGTGAGTAAATCGGTTTTGAGACGTGCCATGATGGGTTGGGTTTCTGGATCACCCATACGGCAATTAAATTCCAGTGTTTTTGGATTGCCTGCTTCATCGATCATCAAGCCTGCATATAAAAATCCGGTAAACACGATGCCGTCTTTCGCCATACCTTGCACGGTCGGCTGGATAATTTCGCGCATGACTCTGGCATGGAGTTCTGGCGTCACGATAGGCGCTGGGGAATAAGCACCCATGCCGCCTGTATTCGGTCCTTGGTCATGGTCAAGTAAGCGTTTGTGATCCTGACTTGTGGCTAGTGCTAAGACGTTTTTACCATCGACCATAACGATGAAGCTGGCCTCTTCGCCACTTAAAAATTCTTCTACTACTACTCGCGCCCCGGCATCACCTAGCTTATTGTCGGACAGCATCATATCGACAGCGGCGTGGGCTTCCTCCAAAGTCATGGCGACGACTACGCCTTTGCCAGCTGCTAAGCCATCCGCTTTCACTACTATAGGCGCACCCTTTAGGTCGATATAAGCGTGTGCCGCTTGAAGCTCGGAAAAAGTTTGATATTCCGCCGTTGGTATGCCATGTCTTTGCATAAAAGATTTAGCGAAATCCTTAGAGCTTTCTAGTTGGGCGGCTTCTTTGGTAGGGCCAAAAATCTTCAGTCCTTTTTCGCGAAAAATATTCACGATGCCGGCTGCCAAAGGTACTTCAGGGCCGACCACGGTGATGCCGATTTTTTCTTGCAGCGCGAACTCAGCCAGAGCCAAAGGATCAGTTATGGCCAGATTTTTGAGGTGGGGATGCAGATCAGTTCCGCCATTGCCCGGCGCCACGAAGACGGTTTGACTACGTTCTGATTGAGCTAATTTCCATGCTAATGCATGTTCACGACCACCGGAGCCGACTACTAGGATTTTCATTATTTACTCTTTAATCTGCTGAATCTGCTGGTTTAGTCTTCGATGATCGCATTGGTGAATACCTCTTGCACATCGTCGAGGTTTTCTAATGCATCGATTATTTTTTGCATCTTGATGGCATCGTCGCCACGCAATTCGGTTTCGGTTTGTGGCTTCATGACCACTTCCGCGATTTCTGGTTTAAATCCCGCTTTTTCTAGTGCGTCTTTGACCGCGGATAAGTCGTGTGGAGGTGTGAGCACTTCTATGCCGCCTTCTTCGTCCGTCGTGACATCGTCTGCTCCCGCATCTAAAGCCGCTTCCATGAGCGCATCCTCATTGGTACCAGGAGCGAAATACATTTGTCCGCAATGGGTGAATAAGAATGCTACCGAGCCTTCCGTTCCCATATTGCCGCCATGCTTATTAAATGCATTGCGCACTTCAGCGACCGTACGAACCCGGTTATCAGTCATACAGTCTACGATGACCGCTACCCCGCCTATACCATAACCTTCATAGCGAATTTCTTCATAGTTTGCACCTTCTAAAGTGCCAGCACCACGCTGGATCGCGCGGGTGACGTTTTCTTTTGGCATATTCGCGTCAGCCGCCTTGTCCACCGATAAACGCAAACGCGGATTGGTCGCAACGTCTTCACCGCCAAGACGGGCGGCGACCGTAATTTCTTTGATTAAGCGCGTCCACACCTTGCCACGTTTGGCATCGGTGGCGGCTTTTTTGTGTTTGATATTAGCCCACTTGCTATGTCCTGCCATGATTACTCACTTTTGGAAAAATTATTTTGGAGCGCTATTCTAACATATTGATTTTTGGGATTTATAGGACTTACGCAAAACAGACACTGGCGTGGTTGCGTTCGCCGCTGCTAAACTAAGCTACTAAAGTACTTCCTGCGGCTCCCGGCTCCCAGTCTAGCCAGCGCAATTCTGTGTAAGCCCTAATTTAACCATGGCATGATGCACGTCAATTCATAAAAATATTGGAAAAACCAACATGAACGACATTTTTGTGAGCGTCAATCGTTTCTTCGACTTCATTGTTCCTATTGCTGATTTTTTGTGGGAATTCCCGACCAAAGAAGCTGCTTATTCCGCTATTCCCGTACTTGGTAAATTAAGTTTCGTCGTGCTTCTCTTGTTGGGAACAGGTATGTATTTCTGTGTAAAAACACGACTAGTGCAAGTGCGACGTTTTACCGTTGGATTGGGGATTATGCTTAATAAAAAAGCCTCCAGTGCAGGAATTAGTCCAATGGCGGCTTTTCTTCTCAGCTCCGCCATGCGCATAGGACCAGGCAATATTATGGGGGTTACGGGAGCGATCAGTGTGGGTGGTCCGGGCGCCATGTTTTGGATGTGGGTCTCGGCTTTTTTAGGGATGGCGACGGCTTTTGCCGAGGCGGTGCTAGCGCAATTGTTTAAGCAAAAAGCCCATGGCAGTTATGTTGGTGGTATGCCTTTCTATGGTCAATTTTTGTTGGGTAAAAGACGTTTTGCTGGCGTGGTTTTGGCGAGTATTTTTATTGTGTACGCCTTGTTCAGCATACCGGGGCAAAGTTTTCATTTGTTCACGGCACTAGGAGCCGTGGCAGAGACTGTTGCGGGTCAACATTTTGATCGTAGTTCGGAGGTGTATTGGGGAATCGCTGGACTCTTGGTTGTCGGCGTCACGATCACAGTCGTGGGCGGATTAAAGAGTGTCACCCGCGTCACCGATCTGGTCGTGCCTATCATGGCGGGAATCTACAGTTTGCTTGTCCTGATCATTATCGTAATTAATTATGATTTGCTGCCGTATTTTTTTAAAACGGTATTGAGTGGTGCTTTTGCCCCGCAAGCCTTATTTGGTGGCGCTTTTGGTGTGGCTTTAGCTCAGGGGATTAAACGTGGCTTAATGTCGAATGAAGCGGGGCAGGGCACCATCACCATTGCTGCCGCAGTGTCCGAAAATGATCATCCATGTGAGCAGGGATTCATACAGGCGATAGGGGTATTTTTGGATACCATGATCATTTGTAGCATGACTGGTTTTATGATAGTCATGGCGCATTTGTGGACTGGTGATGCCGCCGTTGGGTGGGAGTCGATTAAGGATGCCAAGTTGACGGTGTTTCTCACATCGGTGCGCCACCTTGTGCCGAATGTGGCCTTGCATGACACCGTCACAGTGATACTAGCATCGTGCTATGCGATGTTCGCTTTTACCACACTGATTGGCTTGATTTTGTTTGCCGAAATTGCCGCGAATCAAATTAGTCAGCATCGCATTTTCATCCGCGTCATACGACTTTCTGGTGCGCTATTGTTTGTCCCCTTCGGCGCTTTAGCGGTGCTTGCCGGACTAGAGCTGGGCAATCTTTGGGCGATTTCTGACTTGGTGAATATTATGGTGGTGTTCGCCAATATGCCACTTTTATTTATCGGTTCTCGTTACGTGTTTTTGTGTTTGGAGCACTATCATCGTAGTGGTGGTGCGCGTTTTGTGTCACGTGAGATTGGCTTGGAGACCGAAGTTTGGAAATGAATTGATCAAGAGCGTTGAGCTCGTCGAGCATCGAGCACGGAAGTGATGGCTTAGATGTGCGTAGTGGGTAATGGGTAGTAGGTAATGGGTAGTGGGTAGTAAAAGGCGTGAGTTATTGATGGCTTTATCAAGCCCTGGCAGCCACCCATCACGAAAAGCATCAAACTAAACAAGTCTTCAAGCCTGTTTTTGGTTTTCACTGAAAAGTTCACTACATTATCAATCGATGTTGCGCCTAGATACTTGGAGTTGGGCGACTCCATTCATTTTGTTGTGTTTTGAAATGGGTGTCTTGTTTGGTGCTCTTTCAAAGGTAAACATAGTCGATGTGAACAGGTATTGGTCGCTTGTTACGATGACTTATAACGCAATGGTGAGCGGATGGCCGCACACAAATTTACAAAATGCTGAGCCGCTTTGCGGCCAGTCCGATCAGCCTTCTTGTTAGCTCGGAAATTTTCGATCATATTAAATCTTTCAATGGCGCGGGCTCATAAAGTGCAGTTTCCCATTCTTCGTAAGGTGGCGACACTGTATAAGTTGGATCGCAATATGAACGCAAATAATCGGTGGCTCTTCTCTCTGCGTATTTTGCGTTTAATACTTGACCGCTTTCGTCTAATTCCAAAACATTCACGTATATGGCAAATACCTGCTCAATTGCACTCGGCTCCTGTCCAAATAAATCAAGGTATTGAACTCCCCCCAGCATGTAATGCGTACCACTTGACAAAAAATACGCAAATGTTCGCAGTGCACCGCTAAAACTATTACTCAATTTCATTTTGATTCCTCGCGGATTCGATCTTTGGCGATAACGTAACGGTGAACGGCTGGCCGCTCACAAATTAATAACATACTTAGCCGTATCACGGCCAGTCTGATCGACCATCCAGTTAGGCAATAGACCACGCCCTCTACCGAAAAAAATTAAGTGCATTATCGCTCCACGAAAAATCATGTGATTTCCATTTCCCGGGTGTAGGGAAATTTCGACGGCAATAACCACGTTTTGCGGTGAAGTCAAATACGGCATGAGGGTAGTCATTGATCCATAAACTCACTTTCATTCCGTCCGTTGACCATTTTATGTGTACAACGGATGTTTTACTTTTGTCGGTGACACTGTGCACGTCGTAAATACTCATAGCTTCTTGGATCGGCTGTTCTTTTGATGAATAGTCGATCGCATAAAAAAATCCGGTCTCGCCATCATCTTCAAAAACTAC
>JAIELM010000467.1 GCA_019752975.1 Undibacterium sp.
TCTTCAACGTTCGCCGATAAATTTACGGAAAGTAACGTTCCTCGATGCGCCCCGGCAGTGCAAATTACGGAACCGTTCCGTCGAATCTCGATTGCTCTCATTTTGTATAACTTGTTTTAAAATGAAAAAACCAAAATTAACACATTTTTAAAATTTCATCAACAAAGTTCCAATCCTTTCAAAAGCCGCGCCAGGCCTTGCTGTATTTTGTTATACCTGCCTCAAAACAGGTATAACAGAGGGAACCATAAGCGCTGCTTGAGCAGTTTCAAATGTGTTTTTGATTTAAAAATGGGTGTCTTATGTGACAATCAAAAAGTCGCAGTTCAACGCACCTCAGCACTCTCCACACGAAACAACTCACACGCCCCCGCACCAGTGTCTTCGCGTGTCAACGAAGACTGCCAATGCCAACCATCTGGCGCGTTCACGGCTACGAGTTTTCCACGTAAGCGTACCAATTGCCCCGGGCGTACATTTTTCAATATTTTTTCGATTTGATCGTTGGCCGGAATCATGTGCATATTTGCACTATGACTGGCGATCTCAGCAGGTGGGCGTGGTGGCTGGTTTTCCCATCGATAAGAATAGAATCGATTGCCCTGAGAGATACTCAAGGCCCCCAAAACTTCAGAATCAGACATCGCGCCCCAACCCAAGGCCAAATCCACAGGCGACAAATCGGCCTCGCGACCCGAGCTATACAGCTCTTTAGACAGTACCCGCGCCTCAATATCGAACGCCGCTAAAGCCTTAATCGTATAAGCATCTTTTTGCCACACCTCACCACGATCCAACATCGTCTGCACAGGATCACTCTGCACCAAGACACCGCTAGCATGAAGCACCGGTTTCTGAGTACGTTGCTGGTACAAATACCAAGACCCGAAGAGGAGCAGTGTAATCACCAACCAGCGCTTTGAAAACATAAGTAACCTTTAAGAAATTAGTCGTGATGATACCTAGCGCAAAGCGAATTCGTCTAGATCAAAATTTGAAGTGATGGGATTGGGAGTTGTTTTTGCTGGCAACATGAGTAGAGCGATAAGGGTGACGAAGGTGTACAATTTATGTTTTCTAGTTTTCATAGGATGTTTGAGTAGGTAGATTCAACAGCGAAGTGCAACTTATGACTGGAATATGATAGGGTCGAAATGCGACAATGCAGCGAACACTATCAACGACCAAGAGGATAAGAGCTAATTAACTATCGCTCTTCTCTTCCGGTGCGGTGAGAGGCAAGTCTAGGATAAAGCTTGTGCCCTCATCCACTACGCTCTCGACGCGAATATGCCCACCGAGCAGGGAGCTGACGATATTGTAAGTGACATTCAAACCAAGGCCAGAACCACCATGCCCTAGCTTGGTGGTAAAGAATGGCTCAAAAATGCGTCCAATATTGTCCTCTGAAATACCTGTACCATTATCCTCAAAACGAATCTGTACCCTGTCATTTCCATGCGCTTTTGCGGTAATGCGCATGACACCACCTTGCCTTCCTTCAAACGCGTGCAGCATGGCATTTTGCAGGAAATTGACTAACACTTGTCCAAGCGGACCAGGATAGCTGGACATCTGTATGTCGTGTGGCATATCAATTAACAGCTCATGATTTGCCTGTCTTACCTGATTCATCATCGTCGCAACCACCTCTTTCGTGGTGACACACAAATTGAAGTCACGACGCTGGGCACTGGTTTGATCAACCGCGACTTGTTTAAAGCTGCTGACCAAATTGGCGCTAGTTTTGAGATTGCGCATGAGTAACACGCTGGCATCAAGGGCGTGATTGACGAAGGTCTTCAGATCCGAGCGCTTCAGCAGCCCAGCTTCTACTTGGCCCGCAAAATCTTGAATATTGTCCTCTAATGAGCTGGCGATTAATAAACTATTTCCCAGTGGCGTGTTGAGTTCGTGTGCCACACCGGCCACTAAGGAGCCCAAGGCAGCGAGTTTCTCGCGCTCTACCAATTGATCTTGCGCCGTTTGTAATTGAGTATAGGCATCTGCGTTATCAATCGCAACGCCCACGTAGGATGCCAAGGTGCCGAGTATGTCCAGATCGGTTTGACTATAGGCATTTTTTTGGTAGCTGTGTACGCTGATCACGCCACGAATCTGATTTTTGACGAAGATGGGAACATACATTAACGACAGCGGTGCCTTCGCTACCGTACCATCGGCCAGCAGCCCCAGGCTTTCATTGCCAGTAGTGAGTTCCAAATCCTCTATATACTGCTGGTACTCATTGTCCAAATCATTGATTAAAATCGATTTTTGATTTTCGATACAACACACCGGCAATTGATTTTTTTTATTGAAGTCGCGTGTATAAAAACCATAGCGTTTGCCATCTTCCATTCCAAAAGGATACTCAATCACGTCGCTACCCGGCGTGTGAAAACCAACCCCAAACACGGTCGCATCCATCAATTCATGCACATGACGATACAAGATCTGAACGATCGTCGCGCTCTCAAGATTCGAGGTGATTTCTTTACCCACTTCGCTTAATAGAGAAATATTTTTATGGGCTTGTTCGATCTTTTCTTTTTGAGATTCAATCGCGCTCTTTTGTCCTTCTAACTCAATAGTGCGTAATGAAACTTGCTCTTCCAAGGTACGTTTTTGCCGTAACAACAAACGTACTCGGAAACGGAAGAACGCGAATATCACAATAAAAATGCTAAGCAGCAGTAAACTGCGGAACCACCAGGTTTTCCAAAATGGTGGTGAGATGTGTACGGCTAACGTGATGCCTTCATCGTTCCATATACCGTTTTTGTTACTCGCCTTTACATGAAAAAAATAGGTGCCAGAATCGAGATTGGTATAGGTCGCTGAGCGTTTCTTTGCATCGGTTTCCACCCAATTGTCTTGAAATCCCTCTAAGCGATATGCGTAACGGTTTTCCATCGGGTCCGCATAATGCAATGCCGAAAATTCTAACGTAATGATATTGTCGAGATGGGTTAAGTGGATTTCTTTTAATTCACTGATCGTTTTTGGAAAACGACGTACGCCGTTTTCGACCAATTCACTGATCGGCTGATTCGAAATTAAGAAGTCCGTTAGCACGATTTTTGGTGGTACACGATTTTCGTGAACCTCTTCTGGACGAAAGCGCGTGAGACCGTTCCAACCACCGAAATTCATCAGGCCATCTTCTGAGAGTAAAGCTGCGCCGATCAAATAGGAACCGCTGATCATGCCGTCTTTTCCGGTGAAGTTCTTAAACACCCCCGTTTTGGTATCGAGTCGTGAAATTCCGGCGGTGCTGCTAATCCATATATTGCCCGCTTTGTCTTCTAAAATGCCGCCCACCGATTCTGCGGTACCATTCTTTTGTGTCGCGAAAAAACGGAAACGAATGCCACCGTCTTTGCCTTTTTCCATACGATTCAAGCCACCAGAAGTGCCCACCCAAATCGTTCCAGAACTATCTTCAAACAGGGCGTGAATGCGATTGTGACTGATGCTAGTTGTATCCGCATCGGTATGTCGAAAATGCACAAAACCGCCGGACTCGCGATCAAATCGATCCAGGCCATTCATCGTCCCAACCCACATCGTTCCTTCACGATCTTCGAGTAAGCCCATGGCCCAGTTGTTCGTCACGCTATGGGGGTTATTCGCCTCGTGTCGAAATGTCGTGAAGTTCTTTTGATTGGCCAGCCTACGATGCAGTCCACCACGACTTGATACCCACATCGCGCCAGTATGATCGATGAGCACTTTTTCGATGTAATTGTCATTGGCATCGGTATTAATGGGGATGGAGCTAAAAAGATTTTTTTGTGGATCAAAAAATGCCAAACCTGAGCGAGTCGCGATCCACAATTTGTCATCTTTGGTGGCCAGCAAACCGGCGATTTGATTTTCTCGCAAGCTGAATTTATTCTTCCAGTCTTTTTTCCATGCCTCGACCTGGCGTGTACGCAAATTTATTTTTAAAAGACCACCAGCGTAAGTGCCCAGCCACAGAGAATCTTTACCAGCTGCCGCAATTGCGCGCACACGGTTGTCGCTGAGGCCTGTAGCATCGTTTTGTAAATGCACATAACGCTGAAAACCACCGCTTGCGAGATCAACTTTACTCAAGCCAGCAGACTTCGCACCCACCCATAGCACGCCAGTTCGATCTTCAAAAATTTTACTAACGTGATTGTGTAGCAGGCTGTTGCTATCTAAGGGACGATGTAGATAAGTTTCGTAGCTTCCAGACTTGACATTATGTTTGATCAGACCGCTATTGACTGTGCCTATCCATAAGCTGCCATGACGGTCTTCAAACAACGTTTGCACGCGCGCCGCTTTGATGCCCTGTTCGTCAGCCACAGCGCGCGCTTGGAATTTCGTGTCATGGATATTGACCGCAGAAAGCCCATCGTCGGTACCTAACCAAAGTGTGCCGTCGGCGCCTAAGGAAAGTGTGCCAATGCTATCTTGTGATGATTTTGGTCGCCCTGGAATATCGATGTTTTTGTGTGTGAATTTCCCCTCTTTGGGATCGAACATATCCAAGCCTATAGGAGTACCTATCCACAATCGTTTTCCACTGTCTTGAACCATATCGGTGATCAAGTCATCACGTAAGCTATCGGCTTGATCTTTTTGATGGCGGTAATCTTTGAATTGATGGGTCTTGAGATCGAAGTGCATTAGACCGTAGTCAGTCGCTAACCACAGGCCATCAGCACCGTCACTGATTATGGCAAACACTTTGTAATTGCCGGTTAAGCCGAGCTTAGCGCCGGTGCGCAGATAGTTGGTGAAAGTGCCCGCGTCTCGATCGTAAAAACTCAAGCCAGATTGGGTCCCTATCCACATACCACCATCACGATGTTGATAGATCGCCGAAACAAAATTATCAATCAAGGTGGTGGGGTCGCGTGGGTCACTACGGAAGGTTTTACTGCGGTAGCCATCAAACTTCAAGAGACCCGCTTGGGTACCAAACCACATGAAGCCTTGTCTATCTTGAAAAATGGCCGTGAGTGATTGCTGAACCAGCCCCTCATCCGGGCCAATTCGATCAAACTTGATAGAGCCAAGAGACGAGGCGAAGCCTATTTGAACGACGACGCTCAAATAGAGAAGACAAAGCCAATACCGCAGATCATGTCGAAGTTTCAGCACCGAAGTACCTGTTCAAAGTAACCGAAGACTTACCAAACTCAGCAAAATTGAGCGAAGCAGGATTACGTTTGACTTGCATAAATGCGACTTGCCTCAAACGCGAAAATGTCATACTAAAAATGAAGCAAAAAAGCGAGTAGTTAAGTGTCGATCTGATCTAAGTATACTAGAGCACATTTGCGTGATGCGCATCAGCAACTTTTGGGTTTGGTCTATTTCGTGGTTTTTTCAGGTGGTTTTTCGGACGAATCGCAGTTTAATGCAAAGCAAAACAGAAAATGCTGCTGCAAACGTTAACAGCGCTTAGTTTTTCGAGGCGTAAAAAGCGCTCTGTAATAATGAAAAATAATGCAAATCAAAAAAATGGCCTTCTCGCCATAAATAGTGCGATAACTTTTAGATTTTGAACATGAGTTGAAAAACGAAAACCCTTCAACGCCGAGGCGCAGAGACATAGAGGAACGCAGAGATTTTCTCCGGTTTTCTCAGC
>JAIELM010000305.1 GCA_019752975.1 Undibacterium sp.
TTCGATCAAAGTGATACGGTCTTGTAATTGATAGGTTTCCACATTTTTTTTCGCAACCGCTAAGGCATCTGATGAAATATCTACCGCATCAACTTGGGCATGATAAAAAGCATCCGCCAGCATAATCGGCAAACAGCCAGAACCCGTGCAGAGTTCTAAAATATCAGTCACGGCTTCAGGGTTTTCAATCCATGGGGCGAAATGCTCAGGAATCAGTTCCGCAATAAATGAGCGGGGCACGATCACCCTTTCATCAACATAGAAATTGTAAGTCCCTAACCATGCCTCATTGGTGATGTAAGACGCTGGGACCCTATCGGTAGCACGGCGTTCGATGATCGCGAGTACAGCTTCAATTTCATGTGGTAACAGGCGAGCATCTAAAAACGGTTCTATCTTATCTAACGGGAGTTTGAGTGTGTGTAATAAGAGATAAGCGGCCTCGTCTAAAGCATTCGCGCTGCCGTGACCGAAGAATAATTGTGCCGTATTAAAGCGTGTGACAGCGTAGCGTAATAAATCGCGCACTGTCTGAAAAGGGAGAGTCGTGCTCATGTTATTTCTTTCGTTAGCAGGAGGTTTTCCAATGTGCGTCGGTAGATGTTTTTGAGTGGGTCGATATCGGCTAAGTTGATGTGCTCATCAATCTTATGAATACTGGCATTGATGGGGCCAAACTCGACCACCTGTGGACATATTTTGGCAATAAAGCGACCATCAGACGTGCCGCCAGTGGTGGAGAGCTCAGTCGTCACGCCAGTTTCTTTTTGTATGGCTAGTGCAAGTGCATCACTCAAATTTCCTTTAGGCGTGAGGAAGGGTTGTCCGCTGACGGTCCATTTGATATCGTAATCAAAGTCATGCTGGTCTAAAAGTGCATGGACTCTTTGTTGTAAACCTTGCTCAGTGCTGGCAGTGGAAAAACGGAAATTAAAATCGATGACCATCTCGCCTGGGATCACATTGGAAGCCCCAGTTCCAGCGTGCATATTGGAGATTTGCATGGAAGTAGGCAAATAATAGGCATTCCCAGCATCCCACACTTCTTGCGTTAATTCAGCTATCGCCGGAGCAGCTAAATGAATAGGATTTTTTGCTAATTGTGGATAGGCGATATGTCCTTGTACGCCTTTAATGGTGAGCTTGCCGGACATGCTGCCACGTCGTCCATTCTTGATCGTATCACCGAGTACAAGGTTGGAAGTTGGCTCACCTACGATGCAGTAATCGAGTTGCTCGCCACGTGCTTTGAGTTGATTGCAGACTACTACCGTGCCGTCCGTCGCTGGGCCTTCTTCATCGCTAGTAATTAAAAAAGCGATAGAGCCATTGTGGTTTGGATGTTGTGTTACGAATTCTTCGGTCGCTACGACGAAGGCGGCGATTGAGGTTTTCATGTCTGCCGCGCCACGTCCATATAATTTGCCGTCTCTGTGCGTGGGTGAAAACGGTTGTGAATGCCATTGCGTGATTGGGCCGGTCGGCACTACGTCTGTGTGTCCCGCAAAAACTAATAATGGTTGTTGGGTACCTCGTCGCGCCCACAGATTAGTAACTTCGCCTGACAATATCGTCTCGCAATCAAAACCTAATGGGGTTAATAGATTGATGAGCGTAGTTTGGCAACCCTTGTCTTCTGGAGTAACAGAGTCTAGGGCGATCAATTGTTCGGTAAGGTGAAGTGTTTTGCTCATGGAGTGCTAATGGTCATTGGGTTGTTAAGCATTTTGCTTAATGCGAAAATTAAGTTCATCAGCAATTATTCAAACCTGTATCGCGTAGTTTGCTCATTGCTGAACTTACGGAGTGTTAAGCCAGGCTCGAAAAAATCGTCTGGTATTGCGCATCACTAAAGCCGACACAAAGTTGAGTAATCACGGTGTCGCCAATTTGTAGTACGGGGCGTTTGATTATTGAACTATGCGTTTGCATGAGGGTAATCGCGTCGGCAGTTTTATCAGCCAGTAATTTTTGCTCATCACTTAAAGTTCGCCAAGTATTCCCTTTGCGGTTGATCAAAACACTTAGTTCGGTTTGCGTTAACCACGCATTTATCGTACTCGATTGCAGGCCATCTTTTTTGAAATTGTGAAAATCATAGTCGATATCGCGTTGCTCTAGCCAAGTACGGGCTTTCTTGACGGTGTCGCAATTAGGGATGCCAAATAGGGTAATTCGTGGAGGATGGCTCATGCTTTACATATTCAAATTGAATTCGGTGAAGGTCGCGTCTAACTTGGTTTCTGGCTCTGGTTCTATTCTTGTATTCGACGCCAAACTAGTGTCATTATTAAGTAGCCACAAGAGATTATTTGCCGAATCAGAATTAGCTAAGCCTTCTTCTTGGGTGATTAAACCTTCTTTGATCATCGTCAGTAAGGCGCGTTCAAAGGTTTGAGAACCCGGGGCTAAACTTTTTTCTATGGCTTCCTTAATTTGGAAAATATTTCCTTGTTCGATCAGCTCAGCGACATAGCGGGTATTAAGCATAATTTCGACCGCAGGGCAGCGACCACCATCGATGGCACGAATTAAACGTTGGGAAATAATGGCACGTATTGCAGAAGATAAATCCAGCAACAAGGCACCGCGATTTTCTGCGGGGAAAAAACTAATAATCCGATTTAACGCTTGATAGCTATTGTTCGCATGCAAAGTGGCTAATACCAGATGTCCGGACTGCGCATAGGCAATCGCTGCCATCATGGTTTCTAAGTCGCGAATCTCGCCAATCAAAATACAGTCTGGTGCTTGACGTAAGGAGTTGCGCAGAGCGGTTTTCAGGCTATCGGCATCGGTACCGATTTCCCTTTGATTGACGATGGATTTTTTACTTCTAAAGAGATATTCAATCGGGTCTTCGATGGTGAGAATATGTCCAGTCTTGGTCTCATTGCGAAAATCTAGCATGGAGGCAATTGAGGTTGACTTGCCTGATCCTGTCGCACCGACTACTAAGATCAAACCACGCTTTTCCATAATCAGTTCGCCTAAAATAGGCGGCAAATGGAGCGAGGTAAATGCTGGAATATTTCCGGGAACAAAACGAAACACAGCCGAAGTGGTTCCGCGTTGCTTAAACGCCGACAAGCGAAAACGGCCTATTCCAGGCGCACCAATACCCACATTTAGTTCGTTTTCGCGAGTGAGTTTTTGCATGTCCTCGGCAGACACGACTTCGGAGAGCAAAGTCCAAATGTTTTCCTGATCCATCTTTTGCTGATTGATGGGGAGTAGGTTGCCATTGATCTTAAGATGGATCGGTGAGTTGATCGCAAAAAACATATCAGAGGCGTTCTTTTCCTTCATCAATTGAAATAAGCGATCCATTGCCATGATTATTCCCCGCGTAATAATTCATTAATACTGGTTTTTGAACGCGTTTGTGCGTCCACTTTTTTTACGATCACGGCGCAATACAAACTATATTTGCCACAGGCTGAAGGTAAATTGCCCGACACCACAACCGAGCCTGCAGGGATGCGGCCATAGCTTACTTCGCCTGTCGCTCTGTCATAAATTTTGGTGGATTGGCCGATATACACGCCCATAGATATCACTGAATTTTCTTCCACAATGACGCCTTCGACCACTTCAGAGCGTGCACCAATAAAGCAATTGTCTTCAATGATAGTGGGATTGGCTTGCATAGGTTCTAGTACGCCACCTATGCCCACGCCACCAGATAAGTGCACGTTCTTACCAATCTGTGCGCAGGAGCCGACAGTCGCCCATGTGTCCACCATCGCGCCTTCATCCACATACGCTCCGATGTTGACGTAGGAGGGCATTAACACCACATTTTTACCGATGAAACTACCACGACGAGCCACCGCAGGCGGTACTACCCTAAAGCCACCTTTAGCAAAATCTTCAGCTGTGTAATTGGCAAATTTAGTTGGCACTTTATCAAAAAACTGCATGGTATTGACGCCATTGGAGCCGGTCGGCATCACAATATTGTCTTCCAATCTAAACGAGAGTAAGACCGCTTTTTTTACCCATTGATTGACCAGCCACGTGCCGTCTATTTTTTGTGCCACGCGTAAGCTGCCTGAATCCAATTGTTCCAATACATCAGCCACCGCTACCCGCAATTCCGTAGGTGCGTTTTTAGGGGAAAAACTAGCTCTATCTTCCCAAGCTTGATCGATGATTTGTTGTAGTTGTTGAGTCATGAGTGAAATATGTGAAGTAAATGAGTGTGGAAACGAGTGAAGTAAATCGATAAGGTAAATAATGACAGTTAATTTGATCTGCGATTTTGTATGAATTCTACAATGCGTTGCGCCGCTTCTAAGCATTCTGCAACATCCGCCACCAATGCCATACGTAGGCGATTTTTTCCTGGGTTGATGCCATGCGCTTCACGCGCTAAAAAACTTCCAGGTAGGACAGTGACATTATAGTCGCGGTACAGTGCCTGCGCGAACTCTGTATCAGAGATTTCTAACTGTTTATCTATTCCAGCCCAGAGATAAAAGGCAGCATCGGGTAATTGGACGTCCAGAACCTGCGCTAATAGGGGTGTTACTTGGGCAAATTTTTTGATGTATAAGTCGCGATTAGCGATCACGTGCTGCTCGTCATTCCATGCGGCGACCGAGGCCGCTTGTATGCTAGGCGACATGGCGCCGCCATGATAGGTGCGATATAGTAAGAATTGTTTGATAATATTGGCATCGCCAGCCACAAAGCCGGAACGCATTCCAGGCACGTTGGATCGTTTAGACAGACTAGATAGGGTGATTAGACGCGTGTAGTCATTCCTACCTAATGCTCGTGCTGCTGCCAAGCTGCCCAAGGGAGGCTCATCTGTAAAGTAAATTTCTGAATAGCACTCGTCTGCCGCAATCACAAAACCATAGCGATCCGAGAGTTCAAATAATTCCTTCCAATCTTCTAGGGTAAGTACCGCGCCAGTCGGGTTGCCAGGTGAGCAAATAAAGAGTAATTGCACTCTTTGCCAAACCGCATCGGGCACGCTAGTAAAATCGGGAGCGAAATTTTTCTTTGGATTGGCATTGGCAAAATAGGGTTCCGCCCCAGCCAAATATGCCGCACCTTCATAAATTTGATAAAAAGGATTAGGACACATTACCAATGGTTTTCCATGGGTATTTTGGGTGGGATCAATCACGGCCTGCGTTAAAGAAAACAAGGCTTCTCGCGAGCCGTTGACGGGCAAGATCTGGGTCGCAAAGTCAGGTGCAGGGATGCAATAGCGCTGTGCCAACCAAGCAGAAATCGCCTTACGCAAGGCCTCACTACCGCTGGTTGCAGGATAATTCGCCAAGCCATCCAAGTGCTCAATCAAGGCATCCTTTATCAACTGCGGCGTCGCATGTTTAGGTTCACCAAGGCCTAAGCTAATGGGCGTGAAATCGGGATTAGGGGTGATTCCAGCAAAAAGCTGTTTTAGTTTTTCAAACGGATAAGCTTGTAACTGAGAGAGATAGGGATTCACTGTTTTATTGTCAATGAGAGCAAAGTCGCTATTATAGCGTTTGCTAAGAGACTTGCCAGATTCTGGCTACAGCAGGGTGATTGTATAAAGAAAAAACAGAGTTTTGAAGCGCGGCGAAGGAGAGCTTTAGCGAAAAA
>JAIELM010000247.1 GCA_019752975.1 Undibacterium sp.
GTTGATGTTACCCACGGACAGACCCCGCCCACCAACGGCAAGCTACCAAGGCGCGAGCGTACTGGTACATATTGCTGATCCAATCCGTACACAGTTACACCGCTTATCTCAGCGAACGAAAAGCAGCTTATTTATGGTGCTCGGTGCGGCCTTTAATGTTTTATTGGCGCGCTATTCCGGTCAGAGTGATATCTGTATTGGTACTCCCATCGCCAATCGTAATCGGGCAGATATTGAAGACTTGATAGGATTCTTTGTGAATACCTTGGTGTTACGCACACAAGTGGATTTGAATCAAAGTTTTGCTAGTTTGTTGGAGCAGGTGAGAAACCATACTCTTGATGCTTACGCGCATCAAGATATACCATTTGACCAAGTGGTCGAAGCCTTACAGCCAGAACGCAACGCGAGTTACACGCCCTTGTTTCAAGTGATGCTGTTATTGCAAAATGCATCGGTGAAAAAAATAGAACTTCCTAGTGTACAGATTGAACTTATGCCGGACCAGGAAGTGGCGGCTAAATTCGATTTAACCCTAGTATTAGCGGAAGACGAAGATGGCTTACACGCTTGTTTCGATTATGCGACCAGCTTATTCGATCAAGTGACCATTGAACGAATGGCGCAGCATTTTACCAATCTGCTTGAAGCCATCGTGATCGCTCCAGAATGTCCGGTTGGCGATTTAACGATGTTGAATCAAAACGAACTTCGACAAATACTGGCAGCATGTGATACGACCAGCCTGTTGCCAAGAGCCCAGCGTTTGTCCGTATCAAGCATGCAGCAATTATTTGAGGCGCAGGTAGTCCGTACACCAGATGCTATCGCTGTGACGCATCAAGGGACGGCGATGAGCTATGCCAGCTTGAATCAACAAGCTAATCAGTTAGCACATTATTTAAGAAGTGTTGGTGTTGGACCTGATGTGTTGGTCGGTATCTGTGTGAATCGTTGTCACAATATGATAGTTTGCATGTTGGGTGTTTTAAAAGCGGGTGGTGCCTACGTGCCGCTTGATCCAGCCTATCCATCAGAGCGCATTGCGACCATGTTGATTGATGCTCAACCCAAAGTGCTGTTGACGCAGCGGCATTTGCTTTCTGGTTTGCCGACGGTGTCAGGAACAAGAGTATTTTGTATCGATCATGATGGCCATAATGAGCATGCTGTGCTCGCTACTTATGCCAGTGATAATCTAGAAAATATAAGCTTACCTGAGCACTTAGCGTATGTGATCTATACATCAGGATCGACAGGTGTACCTAAAGGTGTGGCGATTCAACATAAGAATGCCTGCGGCTTTATCGATTGGGCTCTGAATACCTTTGACGGCGCAAGTTTGGCAAAAGTATTGGGATCGACTTCGATATGTTTTGATCTCTCCATCTTCGAGATTTTTGTACCGTTGAGTCAAGGCGGTTCGGTATGTTTGGTCGAAAATATTCTTGAATTTTCGGAAGATGTGGCAAAGCCACTAGTCACTTTAGTCAATACTGTGCCTTCAGCAATGGCGGAAGTTCATCGCAATCAAGGTGGCAATCAAGGTGGCAATCAGGATGGCACGAGGGGCTTGCCTAGTTCAGTTAAGGTCATCAATCTCGCGGGTGAAGCGTTATCAAATACACTGGTTCAAGAACTCTACCAACAAAGCACGATAGAAAAAATATTTAATCTCTACGGGCCGTCGGAAGATACGACTTATTCGACCTTTACATTGGTAGAAAAAGGCGCGAACGCTCCGGTTTCAATCGGTCTACCTATTGCCAATACACGCACCTATATTCTTGATGCGCGTTTGAATCCAGTACCCGTAGGCGTTGCCGGCGAATTATTTATTGCAGGAGAGGGATTAGCACGGGGTTACTTGAAACGCCCCGAATTAACTGCGGAGAAGTTCATCCCCGATCCCTTCGCTATGAGCACAGGCCAGCGCATGTACCGGACTGGTGATTTAGTTCGTTGCCGTGCGGATGGTCATATCGACTATTTGGGACGCATCGATCATCAAGTCAAGATCAGGGGATTCCGCATAGAGCTGGGCGAGATTGAATCGGCGCTGCAGAAGCTAGTCAGTGAAGTCGTGGTATTGGCAAGAGAAGACCGAATTGGTGATAAGCGACTGGCGGCGTATATCGTGGCACATGAAGGGCAAGTGGCCCCTGATGCAGCGCAACTGCGCAGCAGTTTACGAAAAACCCTGCCCGAGTACATGGTACCTAGCTACTTTATTACACTCGATCAGATGCCGCGTACCTCTAATGGCAAGTTGGATCGTAAGACTTTGCCAGCACCGGATCGAATATCCGGTAATTTGCTGGACTTGTCTTATGTTGCGCCAAGAACTGTCACTGAAAAACGAATGGCGGATATCTGGGCCGATGTTTTGAAATTGGAAAAAGTAGGTATTCATGACGACTTCTTTGCCCTAGGCGGGCACTCGCTATTGGCGGTACAACTTGTATCACGTTTGCGTCTAAGTACCTCGATTAACATCGCTTTGCGCGACCTCTTCGTTTATCCAAGTTTAGGTGCTCTTGCTCACTTTGTAGATACACACAAGCGAGAACAAGGACATTCAAATCTGGTGCCGATTCGATTAACCGGAAATTTAGCTCCACTTTTCTTGATTCATCCGATTGGTGGCGAAGTGAAATATGCTTTTGATCTTATGCACCACTTAGATGCCCAATTGCCTGTGTATGGTTTGGCCGCCAGCGGACTGGTCGCTGGTGAGACCCCTCATTCCAGCATTGTGGCGATGGCTGAGGCCTATTTGCAAGAGATACGCGAGGTACAAGCGAGTGGACCCTATCAACTTGCGGGTTGGTCGATGGGGGGGATGATTGCCTATGAAATCGCCCACCGTTTGCTAGCTGAGGGAGAGAAGCTTAATTTTGTTGGCATGATCGATACTGGCAGCAGTCAATTTTTACGTACCCAAATGCAGACCGATGAAATCGTCGGAGGAGAAGAGAGTAGGGCATTGCTTCATTGGCTCGCCGATCAACTTCCTGATCTTGTTCCTACCGCTGCTAATGTTGTCGACTATCCTAGACGGGGAGCCTACGAGGAGTTAATGGCGTTGGCTAGTGAGAACGACGTAGATTCCATGATCCTCCTATGCCAACGTGAGTCGATTCTGCCGGAATATCTTGATATGGATTTTGTTAAACGTATCGTCGCTTGTTATCAAGCGTCTGCCAAGGCTTCAGTGGAATATCAAGCACCTTTAATGCCATCGACGTCATCAATGCCCTTGAAGGTAGAGCTGTTTTCAGCGGATCGCAAAGTGACGGAAGATGTGACCATGGGCTGGGGAGAGTTACTTGGCGATCGCCTACATATCACCGCCATTGGTGGTAGCCATGCCTCAATTGTTTTGCCACCTTATATTGAAAAATTAGGGAGGGCGATTTCTCAAAAATTGCTTGGTCTAAGACCCACAGAAACGATAGAAACCCATTACGCAGAGCAAGTTGAATAAAGTAAATTCGAATAATGACATTTAGGAGAAAATTTCTATGAACACCACGACCCAAACGCTAGTTTCCACCGCACTTCCGGCGAGTGAGCCAAAAACTGAGCTAAAGTATTCGCGCATGATTGCTGATTTGCCTGGCCCCAAACCTTGGCCGTATGTAGGAAATCTGTTTCAACTGAAACTCTCAAAAATTCATATCACCATGGAGAAATGGATACGCCAGTTTGGCTCATTGTTTCGTATTGAAGTATTTGGTCGATCTATCTTGGTGGTCTCTGACTATGCAGTTGTGTCAGGGATATTGCGAGAACGCCCGGGTACTTTTAGACGCAACCAAGTCGGCGTCAATATTATGAAAGAGCTGAAGATCGCTGGGGTTTTTGCAGCAGAAGGTGATGATTGGCGCAAGCAACGTAAGTTGGTGATGCGTGGTTTGAATGCCGAGGTGGTACGCAATTTTTTCCCTACTTTAGTTCGTATGACGGAACGCCTTATGCTGCGCTGGAAAACCGCAATAGAAAATGGAAAGCCAGTGGATGTGCACCGTGACTTGAAGGCCATGTCGCTTGACGTCATCGTGGCCGCCGCGATGGGTTTTGATATCGATGCATTGAATCACGATGGTAATCAATTACAGCTAGACATCGACAACCTGTATAGACGACTAGGTAGTCGTATTGCCGCGCATTATCCCTACTGGCGTCGTTTTAAATTACCCGTTGATAAAGCGGCGGATAGGTCGGCTGCTGGTGTCGAGAAAGCCGTGTTGGAATTCATTAAGGACACGCGAGAAAAATTGAAACAACACCCTGAGTTACTGCAAAAACCAAGCAATATGCTGGAGGCGATGATCGCTGCTATTGAAGATGAAGGTTCCAGTTTTACTGATCAAGAGTTGGTCGGTAACGCCATTACTAGTGTGGTCGGTGGTGAGGATACTACCGCCAATTCGATTGCTTGGATGATCAATGCGCTGCTCCAGAATCCTGCCGCCGCTGCCAGTCTAGCCGCGGAAGCCGATGCGGTTCTAGGTGACGAACCGTTGTTGAGAGATTTTGAAAAATTGTCGCAGTTACCCTACCTCGAGGCCAGTCATAATGAAAGTCAAAGACTGAAAATGGTCGCACCTGTCATTGGCGTCGTCAGTAATATTGACTGCGTAGTTGCTGATATTTTCGTTCCTAAGAATACCATTATCTTCGCCTCGACCGTGGGCGCTAGTTTTGAAGAAATTCATTTTCCTCAATCAGAAAAATTCTTACCGGAACGCTGGATTTTTGACGAAAAACCAGATGAAGGTGACGATCCCACCCGCAAACTTTTCCCTTTCGGTACCGGCGCTCGTCTTTGCCCTGGGCGTTTTTTAGCGCTGACCGAAATCAAGATGGTGGTGTCCATGATTATGCATAACTTTGAATTGGAGTTTGATAAAAGCGCGCCACCAGTGAGAGATTTGATGAATTTCTTTATGGTCCCCAGCGGCGTACCTGTGCGTCTCAAATTGCGTACAAAAAAAGTAGGCCAATAGCTTGATATGGGCTGGCGTTTGATACCGTAGTGATAAAAAATAATTGGAGTAAAGCTTGTGACTAATTTTAAATTCTCTTCATTGCGCCGCGATGGTAAGGCTGCAATGTCCTTCATTTTGTTGACGGTGCTGATCGACATGATATCTGTAGGGTTGACTGTTCCGGTGTTGGCACCTTTACTGGGAAGTTTTACGGTATCGACAGAGGATCAGGCATTTTGGTATGGTGTCGTCATTGTGGCTTTTGGTATCGGCAATTTTTTGGCCTCACCTATACTTGGTGGACTGTCGGATGCCTATGGGCGTAGACCCGTGCTTTTGCTTGGATTTTGCGGACTTGCCTTGAATTTTTTTGCAACGGGTTTTTCCACCTCGCTTTGGATGCTTGTTGCCGTGCGCTTTGTCGGCGGTGCGATGCAAGCCAATGGTGCGATTGCAAGTGCCTACGTTGCTGATATCACGCCGCCAGAAGACCGAGCGAGACGCTTTGGCTTACTCGGCGCGATGTTTGGTCTTGGCTTCATCCTTGGCCCAATTATGGGAGGTTTGCTCGGTTCGATTAACTTGCAATTGCCATTTATCGTTGCCGGT
>JAIELM010000187.1 GCA_019752975.1 Undibacterium sp.
GCACCAAGGCTTTTCCGCCCGCTTTGAGCCGTGCCGCTACCGTTTTAAAGTATTCCGCCCAAAAGCGTTCGCCAACGGCTTCAAACATTTCAATTGAGACGATGGCATCATATTGCTGATGTAAATCACGATAGTCGCATATTTCTAAGCGCACTAAGTGGTTCAGTTCTTGTTGTGTAATTCTTTGTTGGGCGATTTCTAATTGCGCTTGTGAGATGGTAACGCCATGCACACGAATACCCAGTGTAGCCGCGTGCAGCGCAAAGCCGCCCCAACCACAACCAATCTCCAACACATGGTCACCCGCTTTTAAGTTTAAAACTTCGACGATACGCTGATATTTATTCGCTTGTGCTTTTTCTAGGGGGATCGTGTAGTCACCTAAAAATAGGGCGCTAGAATAGGTCCAACTTGGGTCTAACCAGAGTGCATAAAATGGATTTCCAATGTCGTAATGCGCGTGGATATTTTTACGACTACCTCGCTTGGTATTTGGATGAAGTAGATGTTTTAATTTGTACCAAAATCGCATGATTGCGCCACCAAATATCGCTTGATCGAGTGCTGATTCGTTGACGATAGCAAGGCGCAGCAATCCAACTAAATCGTTGCTACTAACCCACCCTGACTCTATACATTCGGCAAATGCGATGTCACCACCTCGCAGTATTTTGCGACAAGCGCGCCAGTCATGGATATGTAAAATAATAATAGGAAAACCGTCCTGATCGCCAAACCTAAGCACCTCGCCATTGGGCGTGACTAGGTGCAAATTTCCCTGCTTAATTCTTTTTAAGAGACGAATAAAAAGTCGTGCAAACAGCGGGATGTTTTTGACTGCATCTTTGTAGATCAGCTTGCTTGATGTGCTATGAACAGAACTCATTTTTTTACTCCTTCATTTATTCCATGCAAATATTCAGCCTCAACAATCACTCATCAAAAAACCGCAAACCCTTCAACGCCGAGACGTGGAGACGCAGAGAAAATCGAAGGAAACCTCTGCGCTCCTCCGTGTCTCCGCGTCTCGGCGTTGAGAGATTTTGACTTTTGTTCATAGAGATTAAACATTCGCTATTCCTTTATTTATTTCGTAATTATTCAGCCCCCTAGGTAAGCCGTCTTTCCCGCATGTTTTTAGCGGGAAGCCAGCGACTTTTGTTCAGCGACGAACGCCACTGGATCCCCGATTAAACCCTCGAGGATGACATAAAGTAAGATGGAATATCCCGAAATGTAAACTCCGTATAGAGGGCTGAACAATTACTTTATTTCTTTACATTCGACGTTCCTACGCTGTAGTGCGTGTGCGAATGTATTTGTTTGAAAAACGGAACACGTTTTTTCCAAAGCAGTAAGGCTTGCCAGTGAATACGAAAAAAAACACCGAAGGTAAGCAGTGGCTGACGCAGGAAAAAGTACAGTAACTGACGACTAGAAAATTCCGTTTTTCTTCCAAAAAGCGCGGTCTGAATTAAGAGCCCATCTTGATCGTGATAATCGATTATTAGACTGGTTTTTTCTCGGCGCTCATTAAATTTAAATTGGTAGTGCCCTTTGATTTCGCAAAAGGGAGAAACGTGCATCATTTTTTGTGCCGATAGTTCTACCTGATTGGCGATACCTAGTCCGTCCTCATTTTTCAGTAGATAAATATGATGCTCGCCGAAGGTATTATTCACTTCTGCGAGAGTGGCAACTAACTGCGCAGCATGGTTATAGCAGTACCACACGCTAATCGGATTAAAGGCGTATCCGAATAGTCGTGGAAAGCTTTGTAAATTGATCTCTGCCACATCGTGAATCTCGTGCTGCGCTAATAGTGCTTTAGCCCAGACATAGAGATTAGAGCCATCGCGCGGCCCAAAATCTTTGAAATAAATAGAAACCGGTCGGCGCAAATTGAGACCAAATAAGTAGCTATTGAGTTTTTCGGGTTCTTGGTAGGCTTCGTTAAGATTTAATCTCAGCATAAATACGGGATAGACGAAACGGTGCAGCACCGGACGTAGTCGTGCATGCATAAGTTTTGCAGAAATAAGCGTCGTCTTCATGGCCTTGCCCAATGCGGTGATAATTCAAACGCCTTAAGTACGCTTAATGCAGATTTCACGCCGTCTTCGTGAAATCCATAGCCGCTCCACGCACCGGCAAACCATGCTTTGTTTTCGCCTTGAATTTCTGCTAGCTGTAATTGGGCATCAATGGCTTTTTGATCGAAAATCGGATGTTCATACTGATATTGAGCTATCTGATGTTTTTTTGCTGGTATTTTGATGGGATTGAGTGTGACGATCACGGGTGTTTTTGTTGATAGCGTTTGTAGTTTATTGAGTAGATAACTCACGCAAACCGATTGCCCACCATCCGATCCCTCATCGTTTTTGGAGAGATAATTCCAAGCTGACCAGACCTTAGGGTTTGTCGGAAGTAAGTCGGTATCAGTATGCAGATAGGCCGCGTTTGATTGATAACGGAATTGCGAAAGAATCGCTTTTTCCTTGAGACTGGCGTCACTTAGAAGGCGCATGGTGTCGGGTGCATGGGTAGCAAAGACCACCTGATCAAATTGACTTATTCCACTAGCAGTGCGCACCCATACCTCTTGGCCTTCATTATGGCGAGTGACTTCCAAAACCGGCGTATTCAGGCGAATGTCGCTCAGTTGTGCCGCGATTTTTTGGACATAACTACGCGCCCCATTTTTTACGGTACGCCACTTGGGTCTATCGTTGATCTGAAGTAGCCCGTGATTCATACAAAAACGCAGAAATGTACTCGCTGGAAAATCAAGAATATCACTAGGCGCACTTGACCAAATCGCCGCTGCCATTGGAATTAAATAGTGATTCTTAAAAGTTGAACGGTATTTCTCTTGGGTCAGTAATTGACCTAAACTTATTTTTGAAACCAAAGCATCGTCAAGATGGCGTTGTGCATCGCGATTAAATCGCACAATATCTTTTAACATCAACAAAAATGTAGGCGAAACGAGGTTCTTTCTTTGGGCAAAAACCGTATCGAGATTGCTACCTGCCCACTCAATTTTTCCATGATCGAGCGACACCCCAAAGGACATATCGGTAGCATAGCTTTCCACTTGCAGTTCTTTAAAAAGCGCGATTAAATTGGGATAAGTTTTTTCATTGAATACCAAAAAACCGGTATCAACAGCGTGCATCTCTCCACCAATGGAAATATCAACGGTATTGGTATGTCCACCCAAATAATCATTCGCTTCAAATAAAGTAATTTGATGCTTTTTTTGCAGAAAATGAGCACACACCAATCCCGACACACCCGAACCTATTACGGCAATTCTCTGTTTTGCTTGCATAAACTGCTTTCAGTGGTGGAACGTATAGAACAACTTAGGACTTACGCAAAATTCTGTTGGCTAGACGCTGAGCCGCAGGCAGTACTTTAAGTACGACAAGGTAGTACCACAAGGTAGCACGACAAGGTAGTACGACAAGGCGAACGCCACAACGCCAGCGTCTGTTTTGCGTAAGTCCTACAACTAAAACATTTGTACGGTTTTTACTTACTATGCTAAGATAAATACCGACCTGAAAAAAACGCTACCAACCAGTAGATATTAACACCGATGAGTATTTTTAGTAAACTTAAATTTAAAGATCAAGCATTTCGCCTGCGCGAAGATGCTATTTTGGACGCGACAACAGCGGTCTTGGCCTCTAAGGGTTTTGACTTAATGACTATGGATGATGTTGCCAAATTAATTGGCATTTCAAAGCCTAGTTTGTATAAACACTTTGAATCTAAGGAGGAGTTGGTCGGGGCTGCGATGATACGGCTATTAGACGGTGCTACCCAACAACTGGAGAATATGCCACCCCACTTTAATGCTAAAGAGTCGCTGTCAGCACTCCTTGAATGGGCCTTGAGGGTGAGGCTCGATGGTGGCCTACCCTTTCTTCCATCGACCAGTAATGCGGTCAGGGAGATGCTAATGCGTAATCTCAGCTATGTCGGGCGCGTCATAAAACTCAATTCGCGCCTTGAAAAATTAGTCATCGCGGCGCAAAAAGACGGCAGCTTAAATGCCGACTTAAGCCCCGATGTCATCCTTTTTAGCTACTACGCTAGAAGCTGTGATCCGGCAGTAGATTATCTGCAAAAGTTTAGCAAGATGGACGCCGATAGCATTGTTGAAAATATGCTCAAGGTGTGCTTTCAGGGTTTGGAGAAGTAAGCCTAAATTTCAATCCCCAGCATCGCGCACGCGCGCGCCGCATTGTCCAATACGGTTTGGCGCTCATTACCCGTAAAAGTAATATGTCCCATTTTTCTTTTACGACGCGCTTCTTTTTTTCCGTACAAATGAAGATGCGCCCCAGCTAAAGCACAGATGGCGTCCCAATCTGGTTCTTGCGCTAGTTCAGGATCGTGTTGAAACCACAGATCTCCCAGTAGATTAAGCATGACACTGTGCTTTATAGGCTCTATTGGGACTATTGGGGCTAGGGGTGCTAAGTCTTGACCTATGAGTGCCCGTACTTGTTGCTCAAACTGGCTAGGGTATCCCTGTTCTAAGGTGTAATGACCGCTATTGTGCGGACGAGGTGCAATTTCATTGACGACCAGTGTGCCGTCGGTCAAAACAAAAAACTCTACGCACAGAACCCCAATATAATTTAATTCATGCGCAATCGCGAATGCGGTTTTTTGTATTTTCTCATGCAGCTCTTGTGAGCCGCGCTGGCAAGGGACAGTTGCCATGATTAAGATACCCTCACGATGTACATTTTCTGACAGAGGGTAGAGCTGTGTTTGCCCATTGCTGGCTCGTGCTAATACGATAGAAACTTCAAAATCGAGGTCTAATTTTTTTTCTAAAACACTAGGCGATAAATCGAGTTCTTGCCATGCATTAGCAAGCTCTAAAGCTGTCCGCACACTGATTTGTCCCTTGCCGTCGTAACCTTGTGTAGCGCGTTTTAAAATAGCAGGGAATAATTTCTCCTCTACATTTTCTAGGTCAAAAGTGTTTTGAATCAGGTGAAATGGCGCAGTATATACCTGTGTTTTTTGCCCTAATTGGTTGATGAAATTTTTTTCTAAAATGCGATTCTGGGCAATCGCCACACAGGCTGCGGAGGGCGCAGTAGTGCAGCTTTTCGCTAGAATTTCAAGCGCCTCTACCGGTACATTTTCAAACTCCGTAGTGATGTAATCAGTGAGATTAGAAAGTTCGCTGAGTGCTTCTGCATCGAGGTAATCTGCAACGATGTGTCGGTCTGCAATGGCACTAGCAGGGCAATCCTGCTCAGGCGCTAACAGTGCTACTTTATAGTTCAGCGTATGCGCAGCTTGGATAAACATTTTTCCAAGTTGGCCGCCGCCTAAAATACCTAACCAATGTGCATTAGGTGATGTTGCAGGTAAATCGTGAGTCATATTTAATGTCTAGCTTAGAAAGTAAGGGTGGCAGCGCGCGCTTGCGCTGTTTGTTGTGATCTAAAATTACTGAGTTTGTCGGCTAACACGGCATCCGTGTTGGCCAGCATCGCTACCGCCATTAAAGCAGCGTTAGCGGCGCCGGCTTCACCAATAGCAAAAGTCGCCACCGGAATT
>JAIELM010000335.1 GCA_019752975.1 Undibacterium sp.
GGAGTGAATTGGAGTGCATTTATTGTACATCCTTGGGCGGCGTGCCACCGCTTTTACATAAAGCAAAATTCCCTTTAAAAACAGATTTCAATTTAACTTCACTATCTCATATGAAATATTTGGATACGCTTGTAAGCGAAAGCGGGAAAAAGCTATTTTTTATCTCTGCTGGTGTCGCACGTGATCTAAACAAAATATTTCGGCAGTATCCTGAGCTAGCTGGGAGTGGGATCGAAGTTTTGTGTAAGCGAACGAAATCCAAACTAGCTAACGGAACCGAAGTTCATGAAATTTTTCATTTTTCAGCTAGTCAAATTCATGGACAATTGGCAAGTATAAGATCAACAATTGATCGATGGTTGGAAAGCACGCACGTGACGGCACTTAGTGTCCATGCTTAAGTGGCAGGTTGTGCTTTGGTTCTTTTAATTAGAATTTCAGCTTTGTGAATTATGCAGGAGATTCAAAGGAAAATTGGCGCATGCGCCCCGCAGCGTGGTCGTGTGAAAGAATGTCAAAATGTTGACATGTTATTTTGGTGGAAATAGTTTTTGAATAGCGCAATCGGTTTGAATAGCGCAAAAAATAAGGCTCTCACGCGGAGAGCCTTATATATTCTGGCGGAGAAACGGGGATTCGAACCCCGGGTAGGCTATGAACCTACGCACGCTTTCCAGGCGTGTGACTTAAACCACTCATCCATCTCTCCTATCGGCAAATGATAATAAACCAGTGCATTTGCGAAGCTCGAGACTATAGCAGAAAACTTCCTTATGGTAAATGCTTAATTTTGTGTGGATTTGCTACTATTCAACGTTTATTGGGAACTGAAGGGGAGGGGAAGAGAGTCGCTTATTTGGAAGGGAGTAACATCAAATTTCTCAAGAGGGAATGGGGCTAGGTTTTATTGTGTTCAATGTGTTATCTGGGCTGTGCGGGCGCTATAATGCGACCCCATGAACTTATTAAAAACACTCGCTGCGATTAGCAGCATGACGATGATTTCTCGGATGACTGGATTAGTTCGGGATGTTTTGTATGCCTCTTATTTTGGTGCAGGTTCGATGATGGACGCTTATGTTCAGGCGTTTAAGATTCCGAATTTTTTTCGCCGCTTGTTTGCTGAGGGGGCGTTCTCGCAAGCCTTTGTGCCGATCTTGGCGGAGTATAGAAATCAAAAAGGCGATCAGGAAACTAAGGAATTGGTTGACCATGTGGCGACCGTGTTGACTTGGGTTTTGTTAGCTACTTGTGTATTGGGCGTGTTGGGTGCGCCTGTATTTGTCTATATGTTTTCATCGGGGTTTATTAATTATCCTGAAAAATTTGAATTGACTGTGCTGTTGACCCGCATCATGTTCCCGTACATCGCTTTCATGTCTTTGGTAGCGCTTTCTAGCGGCATTTTAAATACCTGGCGACGTTTTAAAATTCCGGCGTTTTCACCGGTTTTGCTTAACCTATCTTTTATCACCGCGACCTTATTTTTCACTCAGTACTTTGAAAAGCCGATTGTGGCCTTGGGTGTGGCGGTATTTGTCGGTGGTGTTTTGCAGTTGCTGATACAAATTCCTTCTTTAATCAAAATCGGTATGTTGCCTCGAATTACTGCGAATCCTGCGTTCGCTTTACGCGATCCTAAAGTCCGTCGAGTGTTACGGCAAATGGGGCCGGCGGTGTTGGCAGTGTCGGCTACTCAAATTAGTATCATGATTAATTCTACCTGGGCATCTTGGCTGCCCGATGGTAGTGCTTCGCAATTAAATTATGCGGATCGATTGATGGAGTTTCCGTCAGCTTTGTTGGGCGTGGCATTGGGGACGGTGCTGTTGCCTAGTCTATCTGCGGCAAAATTTAAGGCCGATAAAACGGAGTATTCAGCGCTGCTCGACTGGGGCTTGCGCTTGACTTTTTTATTGGCATTGCCTGCTGCTGTCGGTTTGCTGACTTTGCCTGATGCATTGACTGCGACGCTATTCCATAGTGGGAAATTCGATGCTCATGCTGTGCATGAAACGGCAAAGGCCGTGGCCGCGTATGGCGTTGGCCTTAGCGGTTTAATTTTGGTAAAAATTTTGGCACCGGGGTTCTACGCGCAGCAGAATATTCGTACTCCTGTCAGGATTGCCATGTTAGTTTTGTTGATGACGCAAATGATGAACATCTTGTTTGTCCCGTTGATTCATCAAGCAGGCTTGGCTTTATCTGTGGGACTCGGCGCATGTGTGAATGCCTTCTTGTTGTATCGCGGTTTGCGCTTACGTGGCTTGTATGTGCCGCGTGCTGGTTGGATGAAATTTATGTTGAAACTGGCTGTTGCATTGATAGTGATGGCGAGCGTGGCTTTTGCTCTATCAAAGCAAGTGTCATGGTTGGATATGCACGGCTCACGCTGGTTGCGTGGAGGTGTATTGGGAGGAGTTATTGTGTCTTGTATGGTGGCTTATTTTGCTAGCTTGATTGCGATGGGTGTACGACCAAGAGATTTTCGTAAGATGGCGCTTGAGTAGCGCGAAGCGCTGTTAAATGTTGCGCTGCATCATTTATTTCACATTATGAAATCACATGTCACCATTTGAAATTTATAAAAAGTGCTGTTAGAATGCTTCCCAGTTGATAGAATTCCTGATTAATCCGTGTCATCCGTGTGGAGAAGTTATGTCCCAAATAGACCAAGTTTTGGCGCAAGCCCTTAGTGATTCAAGCGCTGATCCCGATATGATAGAGACCAATGAGTGGCTCGATGCGCTTGAGTCGGTCATCGAATCTGAAGGCCCAGATCGGGCGCATTATTTGATGGAGCGCATGATGGATTTGGCGCGTCGTCGCGGAGCAAATATTCCTTTTTCTAGTAATACGGCGTATGTGAATACCATCCCCGCGGATCAAGGTGCGCATTGCCCAGGTAACTTGGAAATCGAAGAACGTCTCCGTTCTTACATGCGTTGGAATGCAATGGCGATGGTGGTTAAGGCCAATCGTCTTGACGGCGATCTCGGTGGACATCTGTCTAGTTTTGCCTCGTTGGCGAATATGCTGGGCATTGGTTTCAATCACTTTTGGCATGCGCCGACGGCTGATCACGGTGGTGATCTACTGTACATTCAAGGTCACTCTTCTCCCGGCGTGTATGCCCGTGCCTTCCTGGAAGGTCGTCTCTCTGAAGATCAATTATTGCATTTCCGTCGCGAAGTCGATGGTAAGGGTTTGTCCTCTTATCCGCATCCTAAATTAATGCCATCTTTCTGGCAGTTCCCTACTGTTTCTATGGGCCTTGGCCCACTAATGTCGATTTATCAGGCGCGTTTCTTGAAGTATCTCCATGCGCGTAGTATTGCTGATACAGCTAACCGTAAAGTATGGGCGTTCTGCGGTGATGGTGAAATGGATGAACCAGAATCCATGGGCGCGATTGGTATGGCCGGTCGTGAGAAGCTAGATAATTTGGTGATGGTCGTGAACTGTAATCTTCAGCGTCTCGACGGCCCAGTGCGCGGTAATGGCAAGATTATTCAAGAGTTAGAATCGGATTTCCGTGGTGCTGGTTGGAATGTGGTTAAAGTGATTTGGGGTGGTGGTTGGGATGCACTGCTGGCCAAGGATAAAGACGGCGTCTTACGCAAAGTAATGATGGAAACCGTTGATGGTGAGTACCAAAACTATAAAGCCAAGGACGGCGCCTATGTACGCGCCAATTTCTTCGGCAAAGACCCACGTACCTTAGCGATGGTTGCACATCTGTCAGATGACGAGATTTGGAATCTGACACGTGGTGGGCATGATCCGCATAAAATTTATGCCGCTTTTAAAGTCGCGCAAGAACATAAAGGTCAACCGACAGTCTTGCTAGTCAAGAGCGTCAAAGGGTTTGGTTTTGGTAAATCGGGCGAGGCTCGTAATACCGCACACAATACCAAGAAGCTCGATGACGAAGCAGTCAAAGCACTTCGTGATCGTTTTCAATTGCCAATTTCGGATGAGCAGTTACCTAGTATTCCTTTTTTTAGACCCGCTGCCGATACACCAGAGATGAAGTACCTGCAAGAGCGTCGTGCTGCGCTTGGCGGTTATTTGCCACAGCGTCGTATGCAAGCCGATGAGACTTTGGTGGTGCCTGAACTGTCCGCTTTCCAAGCGATGTTGGAGCCAACTTCTGAAGGACGTGAGATTTCCAGTACGGCGGCCTATGTGCGGATCTTGACTTCGCTATTGCGCGACAGCAGTTTGGGGCAACGTGTGGTTCCTATCATGGTCGACGAGTCTCGTACTTTCGGTATGGAAGGTCTATTCCGTCAAATTGGTATCTTTAGTCAAGTCGGTCAATTGTATGAGCCTGTCGATAAAGATCAGGTGATGTACTACCGCGAAGACAAAGCTGGACAGATTTTGCAAGAGGGTATTAACGAAGCGGGTGGTATGAGTTCATGGATCGCCGCGGCGACTTCTTACTCGACCAATAATCGTGTGATGATTCCTTTTTACACATACTACTCGATGTTTGGCCTGCAGCGCATTGGTGACTTGGCTTGGGCGGCGGCAGATATGCGCGCTCGTGGCTTCTTGATCGCCGGTACAGCTGGACGCACGACTTTAAATGGAGAAGGTTTGCAGCATGAAGATGGACATAGTCATGTGATCGCTTCCACGATACCTAACTGCGTTCCATACGATCCTACCTTTGCACATGAAGTGGCGGTGATTATTCATGATGGTCTGCGTCGTATGATAGCCAACCAAGAAGACGTGTTCTACTACATCACTGTGATGAATGAGAATTACAGCCATCCAGGTCTGGTTGCAGGGCAAGAAGAGGGCATTATCAAGGGATTGTATTGTTTCAAAAAATCGTCAGAACAGACCAAACACCGTGTGCAGTTGATGGGGTCAGGTACGATTTTGCGTGAAGTAATTGCTGCAGCTGATTTGTTGATGAATGACTGGGGTATTGCTGCTGATATTTGGTCTGCGCCATCTTTCACTCTACTGGCACGTGACGGACAAGCTTGCGAACGGTGGAATATGTTGCACCCGACCGATGTACCACGTGTACCTTACATTGCAGAGTGCTTGCAAGATAGCACCGGCCCTATCGTGGTCTCCACTGATTACATGCGCACCTTTGCTGAACAAGTACGTGCTTTTATACCTAAAAATCGTAGCTATAAAGTCTTGGGTACGGATGGTTTTGGTCGTTCAGATACACGAGCGAAATTGCGTGAATTTTTTGAAGTTAATCGTTATTTTGTCACTGTCGCTGCGTTGAAATCTTTGGCTGACGAAGGCGCGATTTCTGCCTCTGTGGTGGCGCAAGCAATTGCTAAGTATGGGATTGACGCTGAAAAAGCGAATCCTGTTACGGTCTAATTCGAAATCCATTCGATACAGTGGCGCAGCAGGTCGCGTTACTGTGTCGACTGGCCATCAGTATTTTTTAGAATTTATTCGCGTGTGTAGACACGACACTAAGATATAAAATCGGAGCGACGCTATGAGTCAAATTGAAGTCAAAGTCCCGGATATAGGCGACTTTAAAGAGGTGGAAATTATCGAGCTGATGGTCAGAGTGGGCGATACCATTAAGGTCGATC
>JAIELM010000331.1 GCA_019752975.1 Undibacterium sp.
AATCCTAAGATGACGCTATCTATCACACTTAGAAGTCTGCCATGCATAGCACCAGTCAAGGTATTGATCGATCCGTCGAGCTACTTTTTGATCGAGAAGATCGTCAAAAAAAAATCCGCCGCGCCATGTTATTTGGCGGTTTCTCTAGCTTTTCTATGCTGTATTGCGTACAGCCATTAATGCCTTTGCTGGCAGACAGTTTTCAACTAAGTGCGACACAAACTAGTTGGGTCTTATCCATATCGACCTTGTGTTTAGCGCTCTCTTTGGTGGTGTGTAGTTTAATCAGTGAAGTAATAGGTCGCAAACCGATGATGATTTGGGCGGTCAGCATTTCTGCCTGCACCACGCTACTTTGCAGTTTGGTACAAAGCTACCCTCAACTACTGATGCTACGCGCCTTGCTTGGTCTCGCTTTAGGGGGCATGCCCGCTGTGGCGATTGCCTACTTGAGCGAAGAGGTGGAGCCTACCGCACTCGCCAGTACGATCGGTCTCTATATTGCTGGCAGTGCGCTAGGCGGCATGTCTGGTCGCCTGATCAATGCACTGCTGTGTGATTTTCTCGCGTGGCAAGCGGCGTTTGCCATCATGGGCGGCATAGGTCTCTACAGTGCGTGGGAGTTTTGGCGCAACCTGCCTGAGGCGCACCATTTTAAGCCCCATCAGCGCACCGAAGAATCAGCGCTAGTGAGTATTATCGCCAGCTTTCGCCGTCACCTCGCACTTCGCCCGTTAGTCACGCTATTCACCTTAGGCTTTATATTGACAGGCTGCTTTACTAGCTTTTATAACTACATCAGTTTTCGTTTGGTGGCTGCACCTTTCCACTTTTCACAAGCGAGCTTAGGCGCGATTTCTATTTTCTTTCTATTAGGAATGGCAGGCTCGATTTGGGTAGGCTCATTAGTAGCGCACTATGGACGCTATCGACTAATCCAGTTAGCCTTAATCAGCATGGTGCTGGGATTGTTGCTGACCTTGTCTTCGCAGATTTACCTGATCGTCGCGGGCACCGCGCTATTCACCTTGAGCTTCTTCGCTGCACATAGCGTCGCCAGTAGCAGCATTGCACAACTTGCGAGCGCACCTAAGGCCTTGGCTTCCGCAATTTATCTATTTTGCTACTACAGCGGTGCCAGCGTTTTGGGTTCGGTCGGAGGCATATTTTGGACACGTTTTGCTTGGATGGGAATGGTGTTTTTTCAAACCGCATTGCTGATATTGGCTTTTACCTTGATTAGCTTACTTCAGCCCACTCAAGACCCACATTAATTTTATTTTTTTATTTACGATGAATCAAACTAACTCCCTCATTGCGGCCGATAACGACGAGTATTGGACTTATCTCAGCGCCCATTTTCCAAGCTCACCCGCTTTCATCAATTTAGAAAATGGCTATTGTGGCGTACTAGCGCACCCGGTTCTCAATGCCTTGCAGCGCTATCAAAGTGAAATCAATAGCGAATCGTCCTATTTTCTACGCACCCGATGGAAGGAGCAATTGTTATTGGTGAAGTTGGCGCTCGCAAAATTCTGTGGCGTGGATTCGAATGAACTTTTGATCACACGTAATTTGACTGAATCGTTTGCAAGCTATCCGCACGCCTATCCATTCAAAATAGGTGATGAAATCATCTACGCGGATATTGACTACGATAGCGTCCAACAAATCGTTACCAACATTGCAAAAGCGAAGAAACTCGCACTAATTCGTCTCTCGATCGCCAACCAAGCACTCTCTGACGAGGACTTGGTAAGTCTGTACGAGCAGGCGATCACAGCCAACACGCGCATCATCATACTGACCCACTTATTGCACAGAAATGGACAAATCCTACCGGTCGCCAAGATAGCCCAAATGGCACGGCGTCATCAAGTCGATGTTTTTGTCGACGCCGCACATTCGTTCGCGCACCTCGACTATCAACTACCAGATCTGGCTAGTGATTTTGTCGGCGTTAATTTACATAAATGGTTGGGTGCGCCACTGGGCACTGGTCTACTGTTTATTCGACGGGAACGCCTAGCAGAAATGAGCGCGACTGGCGCATCGGATATCGAAGAATTGGGATTTGCCGGCACCTTCGCACCGGCCCCGGTCTTAGCGATCGCTGATGCGATTTGCTTTCATCAATCGATAGGTACGAGTAACATTGAGCATCGCTTGCGCCATCTCAGTCAATACTGGCTGCAACAGCTAAACCAATTGCCAGAAATTAGACAACATACACCTGATGATCCACAACGGTCTTGTGCGATTCGCGCAATTAGCATAGACGGCATTTCAGCAAACGAGGTGGTTGATTATCTTATGAGTGAACATCAGATTTTTACCGTATTACGTACCATTGGGGAACAGGATGTGGTACGTATCACACCCCATGTTTTTACTAGCAAAGCAGCGCTTGATCGTTTAGTTATGGCGATCAAAAAATTGGTCGCAATCCAGCGCTTCAATGCATAGGTTTATTAAGTACCTCTGACCAATAATGCTACACTCGGATTAAGCTACATATGTAGCATTACTTAGGTCTCTTACACTTGTGACTGTCTGCGCTGGAAAATCGGCGCAAACATAAATCAAGGTATCAACATTTTGAGTTACGCCAAGAATAAACATGAAGATTTCTCGCAATTGCTCATACTGGTTTTACTTGTGCTTGCTTAGTCTATTTCCAACGCTTGCCTACGCCCATACCGGCGGTCTAGCGATTGGCTTTTTCGTGTTGATATTTAGTGGCGGCCTTGCCATCGTCATCGCAGTCATCGCGATATCAATCATAGGCTTCAAGGGTGCTAGTGGACTAAAGCAGATGGGTGCTGGCGTTGTCGTGTGGGTACTCGCTTTCGCTTTGATTGCAAGCCTGACGATATTCGCCTGGCAGAAGTCGGTGCAAAACGAGCGGGAGAGTAGGGTAAGTGCCATGCAGCTTGAACGGGACAATGCGACTCCAAGGTCTCGTGATAGTGACTTAAAACAAGTCGCCTGTGACGACGACATCAACAAAATACGCGCCGAGTTAGCGAAAAACAAGCACAGCCGAAGAGATGCCATCATCGCCTATGAAGACTGCGCTGTCGCGCACGTCAATGTGGAGATCGCTGATTTACTCCTGAAGCAAATATTAATTTCTGCAGGCCTCGCAAGTAGAAACGCGCATTGCCCGTACTTAACTCCAGTTTTCCGTCAAATCGGCAAACGAATTGATCTGCAATTACTCGCCCTATTCACCAAGAGAAAACTAAGTCTGGACTGTCTCGACGAGTCTGAACGCGATAAGTCTCACAAAATCCCAACTTGGTGGAAAGAAACACAAGCCACGCGTGCTATGACTGATCCAAACTACGCGGCTTATTTAGTTGTTTTACAAAGCGCTGGGGTTAAACTCGATGTGGATTTGGGTGGACGCAATTTACTTTCCTATGCCTTTTCCTATGGGCATGCCGATACCATTGCGCTACTGCTCAACGAGCAATCCTTAGCTTTCCACGCCTCGCCCGCTGGCTCAGAGTGGACCGCTTTACAGTATTGGATCTTGCGACAACATGCTTATCACCCGCCGTCTGTCGATGGAGTGCTAACTATTCCCAAACTATCAGAGCGAGAGATCAAAGCACTACAGGCGCAATTACCAGAGCTTACACAGGATGAAATTAACTTCATTGATGGTGCCGGACGACGTTTTAACGGTTGGTCGGCCATGCCTGATGGCGGTGCGGCCTTGTTTCGTTATCTGCGCGTACGCGGTATGCAATTGCACATCCCCAATCAGGAAAGCAAGGGTCTCTTTGAGGGTGGAACACCATTATCTCCGGCTCTGTTGCGCGAGTTAGATCAATTGAGCGATGTTCAATTACGGGAACTTAGCTGCAAAAAAAATCACGAAGGTACAGTGAAAATTTCTCTCTATACAGACGCAAAAATGGAACACAACATGTCTATCGTCAACTATCTAGAAAAACGTAAAGTAACTACCTGCTAAAACAAAATCACTGCTACCAATTCTTATACTAAAGTTTCCTTCCATAATGAAAAAAACTCAAACTATCCTCACCCCACTCCTGTTATGCCTGTTCACTGGCCTCACTAGCGTCGCCACCAATTCGTTTGCCAACGAGACCGACCGCATCGACCAATTCATCGCCAACTACAGTAAAACCTATGTGCGCTTGGGTTTAGATGGTGAAATGGATTTGTCCTATCAAAAACAAATCAAGCTTTTTTTAGAAAGTAAAACCCTGCCACAACAAACCGCTTTTTTTCAACAATTGAAAAAACAAAGTACGGCAATAAAGCAATCGCCGGTATTGAAACAGGCATCAAGTTGTCAAGCACTACAGCTACAGCAAATTGATTTTGAAATTGAATTACACCAAGAAAAATTGGCGCTCATCAAACGCTACCAAGCACTGGGAACACAAGCCCATATTTCCGATCAGGGACTAGCCAAAAGCAGCTTGGGCAAAGCATGGTATGCCCTACTCCGCAAAGCTTGGCTCACCACGGATAGCCAACCAGAACAACTGATGGAGATGGGAAAATCAGAGCTCAAGCACGCACAGGAACGCTATCTCTCGCTGCAAACCCGCATGGGTTATGCGGGACGCGATACTGAATTTTTTAGCTATCTGCAAAGTGCGGCATTTGACTATCCTGACGGCAGCACGCCGCAAGCAGATTATGAACATAGGCAAGCCATCATTGAGCAGCATATGACAACACTATTTTTTCCAAATAGCATTCATGCTCCGCACATCAAAGCCTCCACTCAGGGTGCAGCTTTACCCGTAGATGGTTATTACGAACCAGAAGAAAAAACCTTCTATTTCAATCGCTCAAAATCACACTACCAACGACGAGATATCGATTGGTTGTTGCTACATGAAAGCACGCCAGGACACCATTACCAAAGTCGTTACGCGATTGAACAAGCCGCCTGCCCTACTCCATTACCGCATGGTTTTTATTCGGCCTATGCAGAGGGTTGGGGTGCCTATGTAGAAACCTTAGGCAAGGAACTCGGCCTATTCCAACAAGATGCCGATGAATTAGGTGCAGTCGAATGGGACTTAGTACGCTCTATTCGTGTCATTCTGGACGTCGGCATCAACTATTTGGCGTGGAGTGAACAGGATGCAAAAGACTTTTGGCAAACGCAGTTACCCATGTTGCCTGCGTTGGCAGATCGTGAAATCAAACGAGTAAGAAACTGGCCAGCACAGGCGATTACCTACAAACTGGGCGCAGTGAAATTTCGCCAATTACGCGAAGCTGAGCAACAACGATTGGGCAAAAATTTTGACCTCCGCCAGTTTCACCACAGCATGCTGAAATTTGGCCCATTGCCAATAGCGATTTTGGATCAGGTACTGGTGCGTGATACACCTTAAGGTATCGCTAAAGGTAAGTATTTAGCTCACTAGGTATGCCGTCTTTCCCGCAAGTTTTTAGCGGGAATCCAGCGACTTTAGTTACGTAACGAACGCCATTGGATTCCCGCCTAAACCCCAGTGAATGACATAAAACAGGGTGGAATATTCTGAAGCTGATCTAGCATATTCTAAAACTTATCTGGCCGTCT
>JAIELM010000141.1 GCA_019752975.1 Undibacterium sp.
CGCCATGTTCACTTCATTAAATGTAGTGAGGATCGCATTGGTCGATTGAGATTGTAGCAAACGCTCTGCGATACGAGACCGCAAACGGCTCATAGGAACACGCTCTTCTGGCCTGTCACCCAAGTCAGCGGATTTTGGTGCGGTGATTTGTTGCAAGCTTGGTTTAGTCGCCACAGGAGCAGTCAATGGTGCCACTGGTGCCACAGTTGGCGCAGACTTATTAGCGAGCGCAGCTAAAGCATCACCTTTAGTGACGCGTCCGTCTTTGCCCGTGCCGTCGATAGCGCCAGCTGACAAATTATTTTCAGACAAAATCTTGGCTGCTGCAGGCATGGCGATACCTGATTTGTCCGTGCTTGCCGCTGCCGCAGAAGTAACTGCTGCCGCTGGCGCTACACTTGTGGCCACAGTGCCAGCCGAAGCTTCCGTATCCAACAAGGCGATCACTTCACCAGCGACCACGGTGGTACCATCGCCTTTAATGATTTGCGTGATCACGCCAGCTGCCGGTGCCGGCAATTCCAAAACCACTTTATCGGTTTCTACGTCAACTAAGTTTTCATCACGGGCAGCCGCTTCGCCCACTTTTTTATGCCAAGTTAACAAGGTTGCTTCGGCGACGGATTCGGATAATTGCGGTACTTTTACTTCGATAATTGCCATGTTATTTCTCCAGTTCGGATCATTTTTTTGTCACTACATTCGACCATCAAACTTCTTAATACAGAACCACAATGGTTTAGAGACTCACAGGAAACCCTATTTTCTCTTCATCTCCGCGCCACTGTGTTAAGAGATTTTAATTTTTTCGATAGCCAATCAAATTACTTCAATTACTTAGTTAAAATATAGCCCTTGAGCTTAGAAAACGCTGCGTCCAGCAATGCTTTTTGCTGTGCATAATGCTTGTCGTAATAACCGACTGCAGGAGATGCGCTAGCTGGACGACCCGCGTAGGCTAGTTTTTGACCTTCATCTAAGTTTTCAAAAATATTGTGTTGAATTTGGAACCAAGGACCTTGATTTTGTGGCTCATCTTGTACCCACACAAGTTCTACCATATTAGGGAATTTTTTCAATTCCGTGGCAAAGCTCTTATGTGGGAAAGGGTAGAGTTGTTCAACACGAATAATGGCGGTGTCGCCCTGCGCTTTTTCTTTACGTGCGTTAACCAAGTCGTAGTAAACCTTGCCTGAACAAGCGATGACACGTTTTACTTTTTTCGCGTCAATGTTGCTATCAACTTCGCCTATCACCGTTTGGAAGTGAGACTTAGCCAACTCAGACAAATCAGATCCGGCATCTTTATTACGCAATAAAGATTTAGGGGTCATGATCACCAATGGCTTACGGAATTGGCGGATCATTTGACGGCGTAATAAATGGAAGATCTGCGCCGCACTAGTCGGTTGCACCACTTGCATATTATTGTCCGCGCACAGTTGCAAGAAGCGTTCTGGTCTCGCCGAAGAATGTTCAGGACCTTGACCTTCATAGCCATGCGGCAGCATCATCACTAGGCCACAAGCGCGTCCCCATTTGACTTCACCGGAACTAATAAATTGATCAATGACCACTTGCGCACCGTTAGCGAAATCGCCGAATTGCGCTTCCCAAATTGTGAGCGTATTCGGCTCTGAGCTAGAGTAACCGTATTCAAAAGCGAGTACAGCTTCTTCCGACAACACTGAGTCGATGACCGTAAAAGGTGCTTGCTTATCCGAGATATTTTGTAGTGGCACATAAGTGCCATCGTCCCAGCGCTCACGTTTTTGGTCGTGCAATACAGCATGGCGATGGACAAAAGTACCGCGTCCCGCATCCTGCCCAGTGAGGCGTATCGCATATCCAGAGGAGACTAAAGAAGCATAAGCTAAATGTTCGCCCATACCCCAGTCCAAATTCATCTCACCACGTCCCATGGTGGCGCGATCTGCTAAAACTTTTTCGACCAAACTATGCGGTTTAAAACCTTCTGGCACTGCAGTAATGCGTTCGGCCAAACGTTTAAGCTCAGTCAGCGGCACACCAGTATCGGCAGCGTCAGTCCATTTCTTATTTAAGAATGGCAGCCAGTCAACTGCAAACTTATTTTTGAAATTAGAAAGCACTGGATCAACGGTATGTTTACCTGAATCCATCGCATCACGGAAAGCAGCAACCATCTTGTCGCCGCCATCTTCGGGGATAGTACCTTGCGCAGCCAATTTATCCGCATACATCTTACGGGTACCTGGATGCTGACCGATCTTTTTGTACATTAATGGCTGAGTTAAAGCCGGTGTATCTTGCTCGTTATGGCCGAGTTTGCGATAACAGATAATGTCCACTACCACGTCTTTTTTAAATTTAACGCGATAGTCTAAGGCGATTTGCGTTGCTAACACCACAGCTTCAGGATCATCTGCATTCACGTGCAAGACCGGCGCTTCTATCATCTTGACGACATCAGAACAATATAAAGTAGAGCGTGAATCGCGCGGATCAGAAGTGGTAAAACCGATCTGATTATTGATCACAATATGGACGGTACCGCCGGTACCATAACCGCGCGTTTGCGCCAGATTCAAGGTCTCCATCACTACCCCTTGACCTGCAAAAGCGGCATCTCCGTGAACTAAGATAGGTAAAACTTGCGAGCCATCTTTGTCGCCACGACGTTCCATACGAGCGCGAACGGAACCTTCAACAACTGGATTCACAATTTCCAAGTGAGAAGGATTAAAAGCTAATGACAAATGAACTGGGCCGCCAGCAGTAGAAATATCGGAGGAAAAACCCTGATGGTATTTCACGTCACCCGCTGGTAAATCATCGCCATGTTTGCCTTCAAATTCAGCAAACAAATCTTGCGGCATTTTACCCAAGGTATTGACCAAAACGTTCAAACGACCACGATGCGCCATACCAATGACGATCTCTTCTACGCCATTTTCGCCAGCACGTTGGATAGTCTCGTCAATAGAGGCAATAAAGCTCTCACCACCTTCTAAAGAGAAACGCTTTTGACCAACATAACGGGTGTGCAGATAACGCTCTAAACCTTCGGCTGCAGTTAAGCGGTCGAGGATGTGCTTTTTCTTTTCTGCGGTAAAGCTAGGAGTGGAACGGATAGATTCGAGTTTTTCTTGCATCCAGCGTTTTTCAACTGGATCGCTGACGTACATAAATTCAGCGCCGATAGAACGGCAGTAAGTATCACGCAAAAAATTGAGTAAGTCGCGTAAGGATGCGGTCTCAGGTCCAAAGTAGGTATTGCTGATATTAAAGACGATGTCCATATCCGCATCAGTAAAGCCATAAAAACTAGGCTCTAATTCTGGTAAAGTCGGACGTTCTTGACGTTGCAGCGGATCCAAATTAGCCCAACGACTACCCAAAAATCGATAGGCCGCGATCAACTGCTGAGCAGCGACACGCTTACGTCCCATTTCGGCATCATCAGAAGCACTGATCGTACGAATCGGCCCTTGCTTAGCACGTTCTGCGAAAGACGCGACAACGGGCGCATGCGCCACGTCTGGCTTATTGGAACCATCTACCGCAGGGACATTTTGCATGGCGTCAAAATAGGCACGCCAATTCTCAGGCACAGAGCCAGGATTATTGAGGTAGGTTTCGTATAGTTCTTCTACATAGGGCGCATTACCGCCGAACAGATACGAGTTAGCATTTTGTTGTTGCATCATCTTGCTCACCTTTCTTCGCGTTTCGCGAGATTAGCGGGTTAATCTAACCTTCCGCGACACGGCCTGACCGGTTAGCGGATTGCACATCAAGTTGTGGGGAAGGACTCTTTTAAAACTCGTTGATACTCGCATTAAGGCCTTAGAAACACGCCAAAATAAAAATCGATTTTCAACTTAAGCTCGCAGGATAGCATATTTTAATGGCGCTCTCACGCAAAAATGTTGTGCGCTATAATTTTTATGTTCAAGATTGACCTAAGTCCACTAACAATAAAAATAACAAAAACAATATCCTCTTATTGTTATAGGACTTACGCAAAATTGCGCTGGCTAGACGCAGAGCCGAAGGCAGTACTTTAGTACCTTAGCTTAGCTTAGCTTAGCAAACGGCGATAGCAACAGGGCCAGCGTCTGTTTTGCGTAAGTCCTATGAATAAAGCTGCTCACTCTCGACCTAAAGCACGTTAAAATTGAACATCTCACCTTCCTCAGTCACCATGACAATTCGCTCTCCCACACCGCAACCAATAGAAAACCCAATGCCAATAAAAGAAACTGTTCACCCAGGTGAAGAATTGAGTATAGAAAAAAAGTTACTCATTGGCGTCATTGAGACGGCCATGGATGGCATCCTTACCATCAATGAAAGTCACACGATCATTTTGGTCAACCCTGCTGCTGCAACGATTTTTGGTTATCAAGTCGGACAACTGTTAGGCGCCTCGATTGATATGGTGATCCCTATGCGTCATCGCCAACTACATCATCAACATGTTGCGGAGTTTGGTCACACTGGCTCTAGTCGACGCAAAATGGGAATGAATTTTGATGACTACTATGTCACCGGTTTGCATGCCGACGGTAGTGAATTTCCTATCGAGGCTTCAATTTCCAGTTTAATTGAAAACAATAAACGCTTTTATACCGTCATCTTTCGTGACATCAGCGAACGCAAGATTGCGCAAGAAAAGTTGGCGCAATATCACAGCCAACTAAGTCAATTATCCTCAGCCCTGCAGAGTATACGCGAAGAAGAACGCAAACATATCGCTCGCGAATTACACGACGATTTAGGTCAACTCTTGGCCGCGTTACGAATGGATTTATCATTACTTCATCGCGATACCAATTTAAGCGATCAATCAGGTCTTACTTTGTCTAGTATGGATCAACTTTTACTGACGTCGATCACGACTTTACGACGCATCGCCAGTGATTTACGGCCACGTGCGTTGGACGAAGGTGGCTTATATTTTGCACTCCAGAATTTACAAAAAGAATTCTCACAGCGGCACAACATACAATGCCACCTAGTCGCCGACGAAGAGTTGCTGGTGCTAGACGACGAGCGTAGTACTGCCATCTTTAGAAGTGTACAAGAGTCACTCACCAATGTCGCGCGGCATGCCAAAGCCAGTCAAGTCGAGATCATTTTCACTCGCAGCGGGTCTCAGCTTAATTTACAAATCAAAGATGATGGTAGCGGAATAGAAGAAGGCGCGATGAATAAATCACGCTCGTTTGGCCTCATCGGTATGCGTGAACGTATCAGAGCCTTAAATGGCGAATTAGCGGTCAAAAGCGCACCTGGTACCGGGACAGAGATACAAATTTCTATACCAGCATAAAATCGAATGACTCATACCATCACAAACACATCAAAGAAAACTGGAATTGTGCCGTTATACTGACTATCCTGTTACGTACTGTTACGTAGTGATTTTGGTAGGACTTACGCAAAACAGACGTTGGCGTTGTCAGCGCAATTATGCGCAAGTCCTATTCGGTTTAAGTTTTTGGAGAATATCATGAC
>JAIELM010000273.1 GCA_019752975.1 Undibacterium sp.
ACTTTACCTAGGTCACTTATGTCCGCGCTGGCTTTCCGGTTTATGTTAAAGCATCTTCTTCCGCCGCCAAAATTGGTTTATTTATAAAAATTTTTACGTTATACTATTTACCGTAATTTTTTCTCATTTTGATAGCTGTCAATTGAATTTAGCACTTACGCAAAATTGCGCTGCCTAGACGCAGAGCCGAAGGCAGTACTTTGGTACTTTAGTACGATAAGGCGATAGCAACAACGCCAGCGTCTGTTTTGCGTAAGTTCTATCTTAAAGGAGTCAATTTTCAGTCAAGTTGATAGCTACCTCAAAAAGATGTTCATTCACATTATTTATTAATTTTCAAATGGAGCGTATCAATGGCAAGTCAAAAATTTATTACTCGTCCCCTAGGATTCATCGCCACTAGCCTGATACTTAGCTACGCTGGGCTATCGGCTTCCTATGCGGCACAACTTCACCCCATGGGTGCGATACCTCCCAAACAAATTAAAGCCGCTAGCATTCCAAATGGGAGCTTTGCCGCGCCCTTACCAACTCAAGTAGATCTAACACCTTGGACTATCGAGGTTGGCGACCAAGGTTCAATTGGTTCATGTGTAGCATGGACTATTGCGCACAGTATGCTAGGTTGGTATGCCAATCGAACCGGACGAGCCGAATCTCACTTTTCCCCAATGTTTATGTATTCACAGATTAATCATGGCGTGGACCAAGGATCTAAACCGGTTGACGGCTTTAATCTTGCAATCAGCTTAGGCTCAGATACAGAAGCAGACTACTATCAAGGGAATTACAACTGGTACACTTTGCCAACCAGTGCAGAATTTGACAATGCCTCTCGTCATCGAATTGGAGTATCGCGCCAATTATTCGCTGGTGCAGCGGGATCAAATGGGATCAATGCGATAAAGTTAGCGCTAGCTAATTCTCAACCGGTGGCAATCAGTTTTTCAGTCAGGCCGGGATTTGATGCTTTAAAGCCTGGCAACAGTCTTGATAGCGACACTACTGGCACCATTAGAGGTTATCACGCGGTCCTTGCCGTAGGTTATGACAGTAGCGGCCTAGTAATTCAAAATTCCTGGGGAACTCAATGGGGCGCCAATGGGTTTGGGAAACTGTCATGGCAAGTAGTTTCACAAGATGTGATTGAGGCCAATGTGATTGACTCAGCCTTTACAGTCAACGGCGGCGGAAATGGCCAATGCCCTTCAATGGCGGGTGGCTATCTACAAACCACTGCCGGATTGGTGCCAGGCGAGAAAGATTTCTACAACCTCAAGCGTTCACAGTTAATGACGTCCTATCCCAGTGGACGGTATGTTGGTGGCGATGGCCTATCCGCGGTGGGGAGTGCGTCGGATGGCCAAGTCAGCTCAAGAACATGGCGCCCTGAATTCTGCACTGCTGGTGGGGTAACAGCCTGTGGGATGGCATCTGCTCAAACGATCCAATACACCTGCCAAAAGGGAGTTTGGAAGTTCCAATAAGCTGCATTTTTCTGGAAATTTAAGACGCTGTATTTCCTCGGCGCCAAGTCGCTGAGGATATTTAGTTTGAAAGAGGAAAGCTGCCCGATCTGTGTGCATCGTCGCAACTCTGAGTTGATTATTGCTCGCCAATTCAGTGATTTGATCGCTGAAAGCGTCAGCAAGAAAAGGGAAAACTACTTGGCGTCAATTCACAGGATAGAAAATTTTTAATCTATCAAAAAAAATGGAGAGTTGACCAGTTACGGAGTGCTCTCCAATCGAGAGGAATTCACCCCTACCATACAAGTCCCGTGGAAGAAGTTTGAGATAGCGCAAAGGCAGGCAAGGTAGAGAGCATAGACTAGGTTAAATACTAGCTGAAATATGTGAATGCCAACGCTGTAATTTTTCACGAGGTCTTACCATGCAACTCTCCTTCCACGGTGCCAATCGTAATGTGACAGGTTCCTGTCATTTAATCGAGTGCCAAGGCAAGAAAATATTAATTGATTGTGGTTTATTTCAAGGAGGGCGCGAGCTGGCAGAAGAGAACCAAGCTGACTTTGGTTTTGATGCTAGAGAAATTGACTTTGTGCTTCTCACTCATGCTCACTTAGATCATTGTGGACGCCTCCCCTTGCTCGTCAAACGCGGCTTTCGCGGTGAAATTATCACGACCGCGGCGACCAAAGATCTCGCGCGTTTAGTGTTACTTGATTCAGCGCATATACAAGAAAGTGAAGCCAAATTTCAAAACAAGCGCCAAGCAAGGCGCGGGGAAACTGCGACATCTCAAGCTTTGTACAGTTTGTATGATGCCAGCCATTGTCTGGACTTCTTTGGGCGCGAGGCTAAATATCAACAGGCGATTCAACTCGCCACAGGGATTACTGCGACGTTTTATGATGCGGGACATATCTTAGGTTCCTCCAGTATTTTCTTAAAACTCGAAGAGAAAAACCAACAGACCGATGCACTCACAGTCAAGCACATTGTGTTTTCTGGCGACATCGGTAGCGATGGTCGCAAATTTATTCGAGATGCTGTAGCACCTCCGCAGGCTGACATCGTGGTCATGGAAAGTACCTACGGCGACCGTCTGCATCGCTCACTAGAAGACTCAGTTTCCGAGTTGTATCAAGCCATACGCAGCAGTTTCGCTCAAGGTGGTAACGTCATCATTCCCACTTTTGCTTTGGAACGAGCGCAAGAGATTTTATGGTATCTAAAAGAAGGACTAGAGCAAGGCCAACTCCCCAAGTCCATGCATGTTTTTTTAGATTCGCCCATGGCAATTAGTGCGACAGAAATATTCAGACAGCATCCAGAATGTTTTGATGTGGAGACGCAGACTTTATTTTCTCAGCACAAAGATCCGCTCCAAGTTCCCAACTTGCACTTCACTCGCGATGCGATAGATAGTATGGCGATCAATCGCATTCACAGCGGCGCGGTGATTATGGCTGGTTCTGGCATGTGTACCGGCGGGCGCGTCAGACATCATCTAAAACATCATTTATGGCGCAAAGATTCGAGTATTGTTTTTGTCGGCTTTGCCGCAAACACCACCTTAGCACGCAAAATTATTGACGGTGCTAAACACGTTTATCTTATGGGGGAAGAGATCTCGGTTAAGGCAAAAATCTATACCATCAACGGCTTTTCCGCCCACGCAGACCGCGATGAGCTTTTAGCTTGGCATGCCAAAATTAGACCCTCAGAGACTTTTTTAGTACATGGCGAAGCGGAAGTGATGCAAACTTTTGCCCAACATTTAAAGGACACGACAGTCCATCTGCCGCAGCAGGGAGATGTGATCACATTATCCTAAATCCTCGGTTGATCGCTAAATTTTTTCTGGATAGTCGCATGTTCATTGATTTCCAACATATTTTTTCTGCTCACCAATCTGCTGCAAGCGTTACGGTTTCGCTCGCACACTTTTCCGCCCTTGTCGGGCGCAGCTGTGCGAGACTATCAACGTGAAGCTTGTGTCGTCACCCCTTACCAAAGTCGCAGAAAAATGCACACTCGAACCCGTCCAAACAAGGAGTCTAGGATGAGCCCCAAGATCATCAGACCATCGCAATTGCATGGCTTACTAGCACCGCGTAAGGTAGATAGTCATAAAGGAGATTATGGGCAAGTCTTAGTGATAGGTGGGCAAACCGGAATGTCCGGTGCTGCCCTTTTATGTGGTCGTGCCGCCTTATTTTGTGGTGCAGGAAAAGTCCATATCGGTTTTGTCGACACCCAAGCTACATTAGATATCTTGCATCCAGAGTTGATGTGCGGTCTGGCTAGCGATCAAAATTTCAAACAAGCTTGCGTTGCTATTGGCCCAGGCTTAGGTACTTCTAAAGCCGCCAAAGCGTTTTTACGTCTCGCTTTAGAAATAAGTGAGACCATCGTAATTGATGCCGACGCACTTAATTTAATCGCGGCGCATCAAGATTTAATGGATTTACTCACTCTACGTGCAGCAAAAAATTGGCGCAGCATATTAACACCCCATCCGCTGGAAGCGGCGCGTTTGCTAGACTTAGATGTAGGGGAAATACAAGCGCAGCGTGAGCAAACGGTAAAGGCCTTGAGTGAAAAATTTCTAGCCACAGTGATCCTTAAAGGTCACGCCAGTTTAATCGCAAACTCACATAACGTATGGATTAACCCCAGCGGCAACCCGGCACTCGCTAGCGGTGGCACCGGAGACGTATTAACTGGGGTGTGCGCGGCACTACTCGCCCAAGGCCTTAGCGCCGCCGATGCTGCATGCATGGCATGCTATCTACACGGAGCAGCGGCAGATGATTTAGTCGCCCAAGGTCTTGGCCCCATAGGAATGACTGCTGGTGAACTCATACCCGCTATTCGGCACAAACTTAATACACTACAAAAAAATCTCTCTTGACTTTGCAAGTAGTCACCCATGCCATGATGTGCCTATTGGCGAGAATAAACTGCCAATTCATTGTGTCTCAAATTTACTTAGGACTTACGCAAAACAGACGCTAGCTTTGTTGCGTTCGCCTGGTCGTACAAAGTACTGTTTGCGGCTCCGCGCCTAACTAGCGAAATTTTGCGTAAGTCCTATTACTGACCTCTATTGCTCAAAGTGATCATGACGATGCCAACTACCGCCCCTTCACCTCACGCTCCATTAATTTATAAATCCGGCGATACTCATCCAACCAGCTCTCAGGTTCTCTAAAACCATGGGCTTCTATAGGATAGACCGCTAGTTCAAAATTCGGATTTTTCAGCTCGATCAAGCGTTGCACCATGCGTACGCTGTCTTGGAAAAAGACATTGTCGTCTAAAATTCCTGAACAAATCAGTAGTGGGCGTTTGAGTCCAGCGGCGAATTCTATCGGTGAGCTGCGTAGATAAGCATCGGGATCGACCTCTGGTGTGTTGAGTATACTGGCGGTGTAACCGTGGTTGTAATGCGCCCAATCGGCAACTGGTCTTAGCGCTGCGCCGGCGGCGAATTTATCGGTTTTGAACATCGCCATGAAGGTCATGAAACCGCCATAGGAGCCACCATAAATGCCGACACGATTTCTATCTACTTGGGCGTTTTCCACTAACCAATCTAGACCGTCTTCATAGTCTTCCAACTCTGGTGTGCCCATGCGTTGGTAGATCGCATTACGCCAATCGCGGCCATAGCCTGCCGAGGCGCGGTAGTCCATATCGATCACGACATAACCTTGTTGCACCAAGAGATTATGGAACATCATTTCACGGAAATAATTAGACCAACCGTGATGTGCGGCTTGCAAATAGCCTGCGCCGTGAACGAACATGACTGCGGGTTTAGCTGCACTCTTAGCAGCGTTTTTATCACGATAAACTCGGGAATAAATCGGTGCTGCACCGTGTTTAGAAGGGATCGCGATGATCTCTGGCTTAATCCAATTAATGGCTTCAAATGCTTCAGAATTTGATCGTGTTAAGCGCACTGACTTAGCGTTAGGTGCAACGCCTTGGACAAATAAATCAGCT
>JAIELM010000434.1 GCA_019752975.1 Undibacterium sp.
ATCCATGATCTCTGGTGAGACCGGGAAAACCATAGGCGAACGGGTTAATCTGATTACTGAAGTGGTCAAGACCACGATGCTCGCTGCACAAAACGCCAATGAACGCGATCGCGAGGCATTACGTCAATCGGGAATCGTCGTAAAACAAGTACTAGGTCATGTGCAAGGGCTGGGCGACGCCGCTGAATTAATGCGCAATCAGGGAACTGTCATCCGACACGACGTAGAAAACCTGTTAGTCACCTTGCAGTATCAAGATCGCGTCAGTCAAATGCTCGATGTGATCGATAGAGATATCGCAAAAATGCTGCAAACATTTACCGAAAATCATGGCGCGCCAAGTACAGCCGAATGGCTAAATGAATTGGAAACCTACTATACGATGAATGATCAGCGCGGCAGTCATGCACAAAGCAGATCGGCAGCACATACTTCCAAACCGGAAGAATCCGAGATTACTTTCTTTTAAATTCGCAATACATCAACCAAGAGGTGTCGTATGTCCAAGACAGTAATGGTAGTAGATGACTCAGCGTCAGTTAGGCAAGTGGTTGGGCTGGCGCTAAGAGGGGCTGGCTATACCGTGATCGAGGGGGTCGATGGGCAGGACGCGCTGTCTAAACTAAAGGGACAGAAGGTGCACTTGATTATTTCCGATGTGAATATGCCTATCATGGACGGGATTACCTTTGTCCAAGAAGTGAAGAAACTACCTACGTATAAATTCACTCCCATCATCATGCTCACTACCGAATCCCAGGAAGGCAAAAAACTCCAAGGTCAAGCAGCAGGAGCCAAAGCTTGGGTGGTCAAACCGTTTCTGCCAGCACAGATGTTAGCGGCAGTGTCCAAATTGATCCTGCCATAAATTTTTTCGGGAGTCACCATGCAAAGTATAGCGATTACGGGCGAACTAACAATCTATACGGCCGCAACGGAAAAGGCGCATCTACAAGCTTTTTTAGACAGCGATGAAGATCTGGAAATCAATTTATCCCAAGTCACTGAGATGGACACAGCGGGTCTTCAGGTGCTCGTCTTGATGAAGCAAGCAGGCCTCAGACTCGACAAAAAAATACACTACGTAATGCATAGTAAGGCCGTCATCGAGATACTCGAAATGAGCAACCTCACTACCAGTTTTGGAGACCAGATCGTCTTGACCTAAACGGACAAATTAGACGAATTGGATGAATTGAGCCTTACGCCAAATTCTTCCCGCCAACCATCCATGTGATCTATGAATACGAACTCGCGCATGAGGCACTTAGTTCAGCTCTGTATGGTACTCGGTGCAGTAACAAGCACGCTGGCGCAATTTTGCGAAAAGCCTATGAATACGAATCAACGGTTCTTAACCTAGTTAGGGAGTCCAGATGAGTTTCGAAGAAGAAATGAAAGCGGCACTAGAAACCTTTGTTGCCGAAAGTCGTGATCTGCTCCAAGATATGGAAGACTGTCTACTTGGATTAGAACATGAAGACAATCCAGTCGATTCGATTAACGCCGTATTTCGTGCCGCCCACACCATCAAAGGCTCATCAGGTCTATTTGGACTAGATCACATTGTCCGCTTCACCCACGTGGTCGAAAGCGTACTCGATATGCTGCGCAATGACGAAATCAATATTTCGCCTGAGCTCATCGCTGTGCTACTTCCCTGCCGTGATCACATCAGCCACCTAGTCGATAATGTCGTGACAGGCTTACTCGATGAAACCGCAGAACAGGCCAAAGCGGGCGCTGCACTGCATCTACAACTGCATCGTTTTCTCAACGGCGGCGCGGTCGAGAGTGGCAACGTCGTCACTCAACAAGATCAGCACCAGCATGCCAGCCCAGAGTCTAGCGGCGGTGGCGTGGTCGATTCAGGAAACTGGTACTTATCGTTACGCTTTAGTCCAGACTGTCTACGCAATGGCATGGATCCCTTATCCTTCATTCGCTATCTCAGCACCCTTGGTGACGTGATCAATCTGGTCACGCTGACCGATACCATGCCAGAGATAACTGCAATGGATCCAGAGACTTGTTACCTTGGCTTTGAAGTGGTCTTAAAAAGCAGCGCTAGCAAAGAAGCCATCGAGAATGTGTTCGAGTTTGTACGTGAAGACAGCACCATCCGCATCGTCCCGCCGAATAGCAAGATCGACGAATACATCGATATTATCAATGCCCTGCCAGACGACACCGACCTACTTGGTGAGATTCTTATCAAAAGTGGGGTACTCACCAAACACGAACTGGAAGAATGCCTCCAACTACAAAGCCAACGCAAAAGCAAAGGGAAAGGCGACACCAGTAACGCCAGCACAAAAGCGCTACCCATAGGCGAGATTTTGGTTAAGCAAGAAATGCTGCAAGAACCCGTGCTCAACGCCGCGCTGCAAAAACAACAGCAAGTCAAAGACAGCAAAGCTCGCGAGAAGCAAAGCATCCGGGTCGATGCCGAACGCCTAGACAAACTCATCGATCTGGTGGGCGAACTCGTCATCGCTGGCGCAGGCACCAACCTACGTGCCAGTAAAACTAATGACATGGCCTTACTCGAATCCTCCAACGAAGTCATGCGCCTAGTGGAGGAAGTGAGAGACAGCGCCCTGCAACTACGCATGGTTCCGATAGGTACTACCTTTAGCCGTTTCCAGCGCGTGGTACGCGACGTCAGTATTGAACTCGGTAAAGACATACAGTTGGAAATTTCTGGCGGCGACACAGAAGTGGATAAATCCGTGGTCGAAAAAATCGGTGACCCGCTCATGCACCTCGTGCGCAACTCCATGGATCACGGCATAGAACCCGCCGCCATGCGCGCCGCCCGTGGCAAGCCCGCGCAAGGAATTCTACGACTAAATGCCTACCATGATTCTGGCAGTATCGTTATTGAAGTAAGTGATGATGGCGGTGGTCTCAACCGCGATAAAATTCTCGCCAAAGCCATAGAAAAAGGTCTAGTGCAAGCCAACGTCAGCATGAGCGACAAAGAAATTTACGCGCTCATCTTCGAACCAGGTTTCTCCACCGCCGACCAAGTTTCCAACCTCTCTGGCAGAGGCGTAGGAATGGACGTAGTCAAGCGCAATGTCACCTCACTACGCGGCACCATCGACATCGATAGCACCATCGGAGTTGGTGCCACCATGCGCATACGTATGCCTTTGACGCTAGCCATCATTGATGGTTTCTTAGTTGGCGTGGGCGAATCCTCATTCGTGGTACCGCTAGACCATGTGATCGAGTGTCTGGAACTACCCAAAGAGTGTGAAACACGTGATTACATGGATCTACGCGGTGAAGTCTTACCCTTTATCCGCTTACGCAAATTATTTGAGATCGAAGGCGCTACACCTAAGAGACAAAACGTGGTGGTGGTCGGCAGTGGTAATAATAAAACCGGTCTAGTGGTTGATCGCTTAATGGGAGAGTTCCAAACCGTGATCAAACCGCTGGGTAAATTGTTTGGTCACGTTCAAGGTATCGGTGGTTCCACCATTTTGGGCAGTGGCGAAGTCGCCCTGATCTTAAGCGTGCCAAGCATGACACAGCACTATTCTAAACGCGAGCAGCAAAGACAGTTAAGTTCGGCCCCGAATGCCAGTGGTTAGAAAAATCACTCCCTAACAATCTACTTGAGGTCAGCTACTGAAATTGACCCTCGATAAAAAAATTGTTTTTTTCGAAGATCACACTGAATCTGAATAGGACGTACGCAAATTGCGCTGGCTAGACGCAGAGCCGAAGGCAGTACTTTACAAGGCAATAGCAACAACGCCAGCGTCTGTTTTGCGTAAGTCCTACTGAATAAGCAAAATTCTTTGAACACGCTTTAATTTTTCTAGGAGATATACGATGAATCAAATCAACACATCATGGATTTCGAGATTGGTTAGTGGAGCACAATTGAATGCACAAGCGGACGAACTGGCGGCGAAGTCAGCTCAATTGGATAAACAAGCAAACGAATTAACGGCATTACAAAAACAAATGGCCGAAATGGCACAGGAACTGAAGATTCGATCCGACATCATGGATCTGACCAGCATCGTCTCCTTTGCAGATCTTAAGGGCGACATTGTCACGGTCAACGACAAATTCATCGAGGTCTCAAAATACGGGAGAGCAGAGCTGATAGGCAGGCCACATAACACCACTCGCCATCCAGACATGCCCAAAGAAACCTTTAAGCAGGTCTGGTCGACGATAGGTCGCGGAGACACTTTCCGCGGCGTGATCAAAAATCGCGCAAAAGACGGCACACCATATTATGTTGATGCGGTCATAGCACCATTCCTTGGCGAAAACGGAAAACCCACTAAATACTTAGGCGTGCGCTATGACATCACTGTCCAAGAACTTGAACGGCAGAACGCTAGAGGTGTGCTCGGCGCGATCGATGAATCCTACGCCTATATCGAGTTTGACTTAAGCGGCAACGTCCTCAGTGCGAATAAAAACTTTCTCAGCTTAATGGAATATCAGATTGACGAAATCAAAGGAAGACACCATCGCATCTTCATGGATCCCGCGCAATCAAGTCTACCTGCCTATGCCCAGTTCTGGTCCGATCTGAACGCTGGTAGATCACAAAGCGAAGTCTTCAAACGCATCACCAAATCGCGCAAAGAAGTCTGGATTCAGGCGGTCTATGCACCAGTAAAGGATGAAGTTGGACGGATCTTCAAAGTTGTAAAAATTGCGACCGATGTAACCGAACAGATTAATGCGGTCAACATGCTTAAAGAAGCAGTGGAGCAGGCGCAAGCAGTGACCACGGCGGCAAAAGACGGCGATTTGAGTCAACGCATTCCGCTAGAAGGAAAGACTGGGCCAATCCAGGTTCTGTGTGCAGGAGTCAATTCCTTGATGGAGACCACCAGTGTCATCTTCGACGATGTGAGTCGGGTGTTTGGGGCATTGGCCGAAGGAGATTTGACTCAACGTATTACCCGCGAATACTTGGGCGTATTTTGGGAGGTAAAAAACAATGCCAACGCCACTAGTGAAAAATTGACCGAGACGATAGAGGACGTCGCACGCATATTTGGCGGACTGGCCACAGGTGACATAGGGCAGCGCATCACTCGTGACTCTCCAGGAACCTTCAACCAAGTCAAAGAGGACGCCAACAGCGCCTGCGAGAAGTTAACCACTATCGTCAGCGAAGTACGCAACGCTACCGACGCGCTTTCGAACGCCTCAGAACAAGTCAGCGCCACCTCACAGGCGCTGTCACAAGCGGCCAGTGAACAAGCAGCCAGTGTGGAGGAAACCAGCGCCAGTATCGAAGAAATGGCAGCCGGGATCAACCAAAATGCCGAGAATGCTAACGTCACCAACGGCATCGCAGGCAAGGCCTCCAAAGAAGCCATCGAAGGTGGATCAGCAGTCAAGCAAACTGTGTTAGCCATGAAAGAAATCGCCTCCA
>JAIELM010000258.1 GCA_019752975.1 Undibacterium sp.
AATCGGCGATTTCAAAGCAGAATACAAAGGGCAAATGGAACTCTATTTGCGTTACTTAGCCAAATATGAAACCGAAGCGGATGAAAATCCACCCTTAGGGATTATTCTTTGCACTGGCAAAAAACAAGAACAAATCGAATTACTAGAACTCGATAAGAGCGGCATCCATGTGGCGCAATATTTAACAGGATTGCCTTCACGCGAAGTGCTGCAGACACGTTTGAATCTTTCGGTCGAACATGCGCAACGTCGCCTGATGAATAAGGATAACGCCGGAGACAGCGATGAGTGAAAATACTTTTGGCGCAATCGGTAAGCCTGAACGTGCCACGCAAAATCGCGTGGTCAGTCTGTTTCGAGATCAACTAGGCTATACCACCCTCGGTAATCTGGAAGATGCGCCGCAAAACAGCAATATAGACGAGACTTTGCTCACGCAGTATTTGCAAAAAAAATCTTACACGGACGAGCAAATCAGCCGCGCCATCTATGCCTTACGCATCGCCGCAAATAATCATAGCCAGAACCTGTACACCAATAACAAAGCGGTGTATGGCTTATTACGTTATGGGGTGGATGTCAAAACCGAAGCCAGCGCACCGACCGATACGGTGCAGCTAATCAACTGGAAGCAAGCGCTGCAAAACGATTTCTATATTGGCGAAGAAGTCACCGTCTACGGCAATCATGAAAAGCGCCCCGACATTGTGCTGTATGTGAATGGCATTGCGATTGCGGTGTTGGAACTGAAAAATAGCCGCACCTCTATTGGCGATGGCATACGTCAAAGCTTGGTGAATCAAAAGCCTGAATTTATCGGAGATTTTTTTAGTACGGTGCAGTTTGTGTTTGCAGGTAATGATTCTGAAGGGCTGCAATATGGCGCGATAGGAACGCCCGAAAAATTCTTCCTGAAGTGGAAAGAAGACGAACAAGACAATGACGGTTATAAGCTGGATAAATACCTCAGCAAAATTTGTGACAAGCGAAGGCTGATCGAGCTGATGCATGATTTTGTATTGTTTGATGGTGGCGTAAAAAAAATGCCGCGTGTGCATCAATACTTTGGTATCAAGGCGGCGCAAGAGCATGTGCGTCGGCGTGACGGCGGTATTTTGTGGCATACCCAAGGCAGCGGCAAAAGTATCTTGATGGTGTTGCTGGCGAAATGGATTTTAGAAAACAATGCCAAAGCCCGTGTGGTAGTGATTACCGACCGGGATGAGTTAGACAAGCAGATCAAACGTGTTTTCAATGATGCGGAAGAAAAGATAGAACAAGCCAAGAGCGGGCGCGATTTGATGAGCTTGCTCGCCAGCCCCAGCCCACGTCTGATCAGTTCCTTGGTGCATAAGTTTGGCAAAAAAGACGTAGAGAATTTTGAGCAATTCATCAAAGAATTAGAAAGCCAACCCACCCAAACCGTGGGCGAGTTGTTTGTGTTTGTCGATGAATGCCACCGTACCCAAAGCGGCAGATTGCATCGTGTGATGAAAGCTTTATTGCCCAACGCAGTGTTTATCGGTTTTACGGGCACGCCTTTGCTGAAGAAAGATAAATCCACCAGCTTGGAAGTGTTTGGTAAATACATTCATACCTATAAATTTAATGAAGCGGTTGAAGACGGCGTGGTACTGGATTTGGTGTACGAAGCACGCGATATTGACCAAAAACTGTCATCCCAGAAAAAGGTAGACGAATGGTTTGCCGCCAAAACCCGTGGCTTAAATGACTTCCAAAAGTTTGAACTGAAAAAACAATGGGGCACGATGCAAAACGTGTTGAGTTCACGCTCACGCATGGAAAAAGTGGTTGCCGATATTATTTTTGATTTTGGCGTGAAGCCGCGTTTAAGTTCGCAAGCAGGTAATGCGATTTTGGTGGCGTCTAGTATTTACGAAGCTTGCCGCTATTACGAATTGTTTCAAGCCACTTCGCTCAAAAACAAATGCGCGGTCATCACTTCGTATAATCCACAGACCAAAGACATCACCACCGAAGATACAGGTGCGAATACCGAAACCGATAAAGAAACCATTTACAAGATTTATACCGCGCTATTGAAAGATGTCGCTGCCAAGCCAGGTATGAACAAGACCGAAAGCTATGAAGAAACAGCGAAAGAATTGTTTCTGAAGCAGCCTGCCAATATGAAGCTCTTGGTGGTCGTCGATAAATTATTGACGGGCTTTGATGCACCGAGTTGCACCTATCTGTATATCGACAAGCAAATGCAAGATCATGGCTTGTTTCAGGCGATTTGCCGTGTCAATCGTCTGGATACGGATGATAAAGAATTCGGCTATATCGTTGACTATAAAAAGCTGTTTGAGAAGGTCGAGAATGCGGTTGCCGTCTACACCTCTGAGTTGGACTACGACGGTTTTGAGCAAGCTGATTGCGATATTTTGCTGAAAAATCGCCTTGAGATGGGGCGGGAGCGTTTAGATACTGTCATTGAAGAACTGGCTTTGTTATGTGAGCCAGTTAAACCGCCCAAAGGTGATTTGGAGCATATTCATTATTTCTGCGGTAATACCGAGGTCGCCAGTGATTTAAAAGAACGCGAAGTACAACGTACCTCGCTGTATAAAGCCATCGTCACTTTGATTCGCGCTTATGCGAACATCGCGGATGAAATGCAAGAAGCCGGATATAGTGAAACGCAGATACAAGACATCAAGGCGTTGGTGGATCATTACCTGAAATTGCGTGAGTTAATTCGTCACGCCAGCAATGAGGTGCTGGACTTAAAAGCCTATGAAGCCGATATGCGGCATTTGATTGATAACTACATTCAAGCCGATGTGCCAGAAGTGATTTCACCTTTTGGAGAGATGTCTTTGATAGACATCATCGTCAATAGCGGTATCGCCGCAGCGATTAATGCCCAGCCTGACGGCATTAAGGGCAACAAAGACGCGGTTGCTGAAACCATAGAAAACAATGTGCGTAGCAAAATCATCAAAGACCATTTGCTAGACCCTGCGTATTTTGAAAAGATGTCCAAACTGTTGGATGAAATTATCAAACAACGTAAGCAAGGTGCTTTGGTTTATGAGGAATATCTCAATAACATTGCAGAGCTTGCCAAGAAGGTCGCCCAAGGTTTTGCATCGACCACACCGCCAGTATTAAACACCCAAGGCAAGCGAGCAATCTACAATAATCTGGGACAAGATGAAGGCGTAGCTCTGGCTGTACACCAAGTGATGGCAGACTATGCACACGATAATTGGAAAGACAATCGGGCAAAGGAGCAGATCGTCAAAGGTAAGCTGTATGAAGTGCTGGGGGATGTGGAAAAAGTGGAAGCGATTTTCCCGATTTTGAAACAGCAGCATGAATATTAATTTAACGAGGGCCGAAGGTAGGGGCACGGCATGCCGTGCCCCTACGGATGGGTATCAATTCAAGCTGGGCAATATTCCTGTTGTCGTGAGCATGAAAGAGATCAAGCACGTGCATTTGAGCGTACACCCACCGGAAGGACGGGTGAGCGTGTCTGCCCCGTTGGGGATGGCGAAAGACACGATACGCGTGTTTGTGATTTCCAAACTGGGCTGGATTAAACGCCAGCAAACCAAACTCAGACAGCAAGAACGCGAAGCACCAAGAGAATTCATCAATCGTGAAAGTCATTTTTTCAATGGCGAACGATACCTGTTAAAAATAGTGCCTCTCGCACCCTCACAAGGGGCAGCACATGTGAAACTCAAACACAAAACGATGGAGTTGCATATACGCCCCGACGCCAGCATGGAATCAAGAGCGACAGTTGTTAGTGAATGGTACCGGCAGCAATTGAAACAAACCGCGCCAAGCATCATCGCCAAATATCAAAAATTGATGAAGGTAGAAGTCGCGGAATTTGGCATCAAGAAAATGAAAACCAAATGGGGCACGTGCAACCCGAACGCTAAACGACTCTGGCTCAATTTGGAACTGGCAAAGAAGCCACCAGAATGCCTGGAATATATCGTCGTGCATGAGATGACACATCTGCTTGAACCTAGCCACAATGACCGATTTGTGGCACTGATGGACAAGTTCATGCCGAAGTGGCGGTTTCACAAGGATGAGCTGAATCGCTTGCCTGTGCGGCATGAGCGTTGGGGGTATTGAAGAATTTATGAGATTTTTTGAAACGGGGGATAGAGATGTTTTCTGACAGATTTCAGTCAGTTGTTAGATATTTATGCTTACTTAAATATCCGTCCAAAAGTTTTGTCTTTATTTTCAACCCATGTACGAGGGAGGTCAGAATTGGTTTCCAACGCTAAGTAAATTTCTTTAACAAGGTCTTTATCGACCAATTTTGCGGTGAGCATTTTCTTTAGCAACTCATAACCATGCAAAATAGGGATTTCGAATTCTCTTGCCAAAGTATGCATGCTTAAATCGTCAGTGACGACAATCGCACTGCGAATTTGCCCAAGTGCAAGTACTTTGCAGTCTGTTGGAGAAGGAGGGGTTTTGTAATTTTTTGCGTTCATCAAAACCCAATTGTAGATAATACTGGTAGCGTTATCTAAAGCTTGTTTTTCTTCTTTACTGAATTTTAATTGCTTACTTAATCTTTCACTAGCAATTTCCTTGTCACTAAGAAACCAAGGAAAATTATGCTTTAAGCGCGAACTGCGAAGCACTTCTTTTTCGATTTCTGGCAATATCGTGATTTCGTATTCTTTCTGACCAAACTTTACACCTAGCATTGGCCTAATACGTTTTGCGAATCTTAGATACGAGCAAGTGTCGAGCAGGACTAAAGTCAACTTGTGAGCTCCGAATGAAGCGCAGTTGCATCTGCCAATGAGATATCCAAAATTTGTTTGATATATCCAGCCCCCATGCCTCGCTCATTAATCATCACTCTCAAAGCACGAAAGAAGTCAGATTGAAATCCATTATCTACTGCCGCAATATACTTGGATGGTGGTGGGGGAAGTGGGTCAAATAATGCTTCGCTTACTAACGGCAATTGCTTTGAAACTTTATTTCGAGCTATATGGATCGATTTTTCATCCACACCAATCGATGGTAATTGGAGATGTCGAGCATAGCCTTCTACCTGTTTATACACAGTGAAAAGAGAAATACTATGGTGAGTTGCATGCTTTTGTAACGCCACAATTTTTCCGTGTGCAGTTCTTGCACGAATCACGTCTTGATATGCAATTTGAGCACATGTATTTGGAAAAAGTAAAACGCCTGCAAATGCGTCAGCGAAATCTTCGCCCTCTTCAGTACCAACTAGAGCTGGTGTATATACATGCGCTAATTCGTGAGCCATCCAAAATTTGAAGTCTTCAATGCTTGTATCAAGATTAAGAAAAATAAAGGTAACTTTTTCTTCTGGCAAATGAATATGCATCGCATTTTGGTGCTGCTTTTTTTCACCCCAAAGTACAGGCACTAGTACC